>NZ_VRMC01000022.1:0-71213 GCF_008369905.1 Pseudonocardia sp. EV170527-09 | reverse complement strand
GGACCCTGGCCGACGGCTGGGCCTACGCCCGACTCTATGAGTCGACCCGCCAACGCAACGACGCCCTACCCGGCTGGCTGCACTTCTACAATCACCACCGCGCTCACTCCGCCATCGGCGGCCAGCCACCAGTCACCAGGCTGACCAACCTCCCTGGACATCACATCTAGGCGGAAGCTCCCGCGGTGTGGGACCGCGGTGCACCCCGGCGCTCCGGTCGTGGCTCGGCGGCTCGACCGGAGCGTCGGCGCATGTACGGACAGTAGCGGGTGGGCCGACCACTCTCGCTGATCACGCGCGCGTCGCGCATGATGGACGGGTGACGATCCCGCCTGCCGCCGCGCTCGCCCCGGAGCACGGCCTGCCCGGGCACCTCGTCGACTTCGTCTCCGCACTGCGCCGCCACCACGTCGCGGTCGGCCCGGTGGAGACCGTCGACGCGGCCCGTGTGCTCGGCGCCCTCGACCTGCTGCACCGCGACCAGCTGCGGGAAGGGCTCGCCGCGGCGCTGCTGCGCCGCTCCGGGCAGCGCGACACCTTCGACGCGCTGTTCGACCTGTGGTTCCCGCCCGCGCTGGGCGCCGGGTCCTCCGACGTCGACGTCCCGCGGATCGACGACGAGTCCGGTGAGGGCACCGGCCCGGTCGACGTCGACGCGCTGCGCGAGATCCTCGCCGACCTGCTGCGTGACGGCGACGAGGAGACCCTGCGCGAGCTCGCCCGCGCCGCCGTCGACGCGATCGGGAACTCCGGCGCCGCGGGCCAGGGCGTCCGCGGGCAGACGGCCAGGCCCAACTGGTCGGCCTACCAGGCGCTGAACGCGCTGTCCCCGGACACCCTGCTCGCCCGGATCCTCGACGGGCTGCGCGAGGAGGGGGACACCGACTTCGTCTCCGAGGTCCGCCGCCGCGAGATCCGCGACCGCATCGCCCGCTTCCGCGACATCGTCCGCGAGGAGGTCCGTCGCCGCACCGCCGAGCAGCGCGGCCGCGAGCAGATCGCCCGCACCACCACCCCCACCCAGACCGACCAGGTCGACTTCCTCACCGCGAACGCCGCCCAGCTCGCCGACCTGCGTCGCACCGTGCAGCCCCTGGCCCGCCGCCTCGCGTCGCGGTTGTCGGCGCGGCGTCGCCGGTCGAACCGCGGACAGCTCGACCTGCGCCGCACGCTGCGCCGGTCGATGTCCACCGGCGGCGTGCCGATGGACCCGGCGCACAAGGTGCGCCGCCCCGGCCGCCCCGAGCTGGTGCTGCTGTGCGACGTGTCCGGGTCGGTCGCCGGGTTCAGCCACTTCACGTTGCTGCTGGTCCAGGCCTTGCGCGAACAGTTCTCGAAGGTGCGGGTGTTCGCGTTCATCGAGCGCACCGACGAGGTCACGCACCTGTTCGAGCCCGGCGCGGAGCTGTCCGGGGTGATGCAGCGGGTGCTGCGCGAGGCCACGCTCACCGCGTTCGACGGGCACTCGGACTACGGCAGCGCGTTCGGCGACTTCCTGGAGCACCACGGCGACGCGCTCACCCCGAAGACGTCGCTGCTGGTGCTCGGCGACGGCCGCACCAACTACCGCGACCCCAACCTGCGGGCCCTGGCCATGATGGCCGGGCGGGTCCGGCACGCGCACTGGCTCAACCCCGAGCCCGAGCGCAGCTGGGGCTCCGGGGACTCGGCCGCCACCCGCTACGGCGAGGTGCTCCCGATGCACGAGTGCCGTACCGCCGCCCAGCTCACCGACGTCGTCCAGGCGCTGCTTCCGGTCTGACGCTCGGGCCAGGCACCCGGCGCGGACTACTGCACCTGCACGACGACGGCGTCCCCGGGGCGGGCACGTGGCATGCGATCAGCGGGAACGGTCGAGCTCCTCGTCACGTACGTCACTGTTCGTCAGGTCTTGACCGGCCGGCCAATCAAGCGTAGACCGGAGGTATCCCCACAGGGACCTCACAAGGAGAAGGTGACTGACGATGGCTGGGACCACTGGTCGTACCTGGCAGCGCTGGCAGGACTGGGCAGCTCTCGTGATCGGTGTACTGACGGCCCTCTCGCCTCTCGTGACGACGACGAACGCCGCCGCTGCGTGGACGATGGTCGTACTGGGCGTGGTGCTCGCCGCCACGTCGCTCTGGTCGCTCGCCGTGCCCGGCTCGGTGGCGAGCGAGTGGGTGCACGGCGTGCTCGGCGTGCTGCTGTTCCTCGCCCCCTGGGTGATGGGCTACAGCGCGCTGGCCGGGGCGTCGTGGACGTCCTGGGTGGCGGGTGTCCTCGCGGTCGTCGTGGCGGCCTCCGCGCTGCCCGCGGCGAACGCCGAGCACCGCACACTCGCCGCGCACTGACCGAGCCGACAGGGCCGACAGGGCCGATCGATACGACAGAACCGACCGTCCGACAGCTGGACGACCAGGTGAGGGGCCGCGACCCGCAGAGGTCGCGGCCCCCGCCGCGTCCGGGGGAGGATCGCACCGTGGACCACGAGCTCGACCCGGACGCACCCGCCCGGGACCGCATCCTCGACGCGGCCGAGGGGCTGTTCGCCCGGCACGGGTTCGACGCGACGCCCACCTCGCGGATCGCCGAGCGCGCCGGGGTGCCGAAGGGGCTGGTGCACTACTACTTCCGCCGCAAGTCCGACCTGCTCGAGGCGCTCGTCGAACGGCTCCCGCACCCGGTGCGCGGGGCGGACGTCGCCGTTGCCGGGGACGCGCTCGCCGGGCTGCGGGCGCTGGTCGCCGCGCTGGACCGGGCGCTCGACGCGTCCTCGGTCCTGTCCCACCTGCTGTGGCGCGAGGCCGACACCCATCCCGTCGTCCGCGACGCGCTGCTGCGCCGCGCAGGTGAGCTGGAGGACGCGGTGCACGAGGTCCTCGCCGCCGGCGGCGGGGCGCCTGAGCGGATCCGGGCCGCCGCTCGGCTGCTGGCCGCGGCGATCGGACACCGCTACGCCCTCGACCGGCACGGCGACGACGATCGCACCGACATGGAGGCCGAGCTGTCCTTCGTCGCCGCGGGCCTGTAGCTGCGCTCCCCGGGCGGGTCAGGGCCAGGGGCGCCAGGGGGCGCCGGACTCCTCGTAGCGCGGGACGGTGTGCCTGCGGTCGGCGAGACGGTGCAGCGCGTGCGCCGTCCACGTCCGCCACGCCAGCAGGGCCAGCACCACCACGATCAGCCCAGCGGTCAGCGGCCCCGCCCAGCCGAGCGGCCCCGAGGCGTTGACCGCGGCCATCACCAGCGGGCCGAGCAGCGCGAACACCGCGCCCGTGACCTGCGGGAGCCGGGCGTCGGCGAGCACGTCGACCGCGATCAGCCTGCGCTGCTCGCCATCCGGCGTGCCCCCGGACCGCAGCACCTTCCGTGCCGCGGCACGGTCGCGCACCAGCCCCATGTCCGGCCCACGGGCCGGGGCGACCCGCACCGGGATCCGCGACGCCGACAGCCACAGCAGCACCACACCGAGCAGGCTGAGCAGTCCGCCGACGACGATCGCGGCCAGCAGATGGTCGGCCCGGGCGTGCACGTCGGTGGTGATCGAGTAGACGACGCCGAACCACACCGCCGCGACCCCCGCTGCGACCCGGCCGAGGATGACGGCCCGCAGCGACGGCGGCCGCACGGTCGGCCACGGCCCGGCCGGTACGACGGCGGTGGCTGCGGCCGCCTGCCCGTCACGCAGTCCGTCGGCCCGGTCGTCGGCCCGGTCGTTGTCGGCCCGGCCGTCGGGGCCGTCGGTGCGGACCTCGGGTGCCGGCGGGGCGGGCGGGGCCGCCACCGGGCCGGGTGTCCCCGGTGGCCGCACGGGCGGCGGGGACGCGGGCTCGTACGGCCGCCCCTGTCCGCCGGATGCGGGCGGAGGGGCCGGGGGACCGGGCGCGGGGGAGCGGGGGCCGGCGTCGCGGTCGGCCCGGTCGCCGGTGTCCGGAGCACGCATGGCCGCGACGTTACCCGCGGGTTCGGACCCTCCGGTCGGGGCGCCCGTCCCACGCGACGGATGCGGCCCCCGGCGCGCCGAGCGACCAGAACGACCGCCGACCCGGGCCCGTCCCATACGGGATCCGGCTTCCGGCACGGGGTCCGAACCGGTGTCGGAAGCCGGATCCCGTGTCGCAGGATCGGGACTCGGCGTAGGGCTCGGCGTCGCGCTGGGTCAGGTTAGGCTTGCCTTTTGATCTGAGGAGGTTCGCCGTGCCGCTCGCCGCAGCACCCCTGTCCGCCCGTTCCGTGAGCCGTCGTGGCGTCCTCGCCGGCGCCGCCGGCCTGCTGGTCCTCGCCGGGTGCGGCGCCCGGCCGCAGGACGGGCAGGGAGCGGGGGGCGCGGTCGCGGAGGGCTACCCGGTGACGGTGCGGCACGCGCTGGGAGAGACGGTCGTCCCGGACCGGCCGCAGCGCGTGGTCACGTTGAGCGCGGCGAACACCGACGTCGCGCTGGCGATGGGCGTCCTGCCGGTGGCGATCCCGCGCACCGTCTACGGCGGCGACGCCGAGGGCGTGCTGCCCTGGGTGCGCGACGCGATCACCGCGCACGGCGGCCCGTTTCCGCAGGTCATCGGCTCCGACGACCTGTCGGCGACGCCGATCGAGCAGGTCGCCGCGGCCCGCCCGGACCTGGTGCTGGCCACGTACTCCGGGCTGAGCCGGGCGGAGTACGACCAGCTGTCGGCGATCGCCCCGACCGTCGCCTATCCCGACGCCGCGTACTCCACCGGCTGGCGGGACCAGACCCGCATCGCCGGTCAGGTGTTCGGGGACCCGGCACGGGCCCAGCAGCTGATCGACTCCACCGGGCAGCGGCTGCGCACCGCGGCGCAGCGGTACCCGCAGCTGGCGGGAGCCACGTTCATCTACACCGGAGGGATGGACGCCGGTGCGCTCGGGGTGTTCCGGGCGGGCGACGTCCGCGTCCAGCTGGTCACCGACCTGGGGCTCACCCTGGCGCCCTACGTCGAGCAGAACGCCCCGGGCGGCGGGGAGGTCTACTACACCGTGAGCGGCGAGCTGCTCTCGCGCGTGGAGTCCGACCTGGTCATCGGCTTCTTCGCGACGCAGGCCGAGGAGCAGGCGTTCCGCACCGCGCCCGGCGTCCAGCTGCTGCCGGCGATGGCCCGCGGCGGGTTCGCCCCGGTCGTCGGCGCCGACCGGGTGGTGGCGAGCTCGGCGCCGTCGGTCCTGTCGATCCCCTGGGTGCTCGACGCCTACCTGCCGATCCTGGCCGAGGCGGCGGCCCGCTCGCGCAGCTGAACCGGATCCCCCGGCTGCCGTAGTCGACACATGACTATCGGTTATTCGTGCTGGTGACGCTAACGGGTGAACGGCCGTTGCGGGCCCCGTCCGTCCTCGTTGAGTGGGCGAGACCGTGTGCGACGGTCCAACGATCAACCATGGAGGTTGTGAGATGCGGAAGTCCGTTCGCGGCGCGCTCGTCGGTGCAGCGCTGCTCCCCCTGGCCGTCGCGGCGCCCGCCGCGGCCTTCGCCGGCGGCACCGGCTACGACGAGGGTGGCAAGGACAAGGGCCACTCGAAGCACGAGGGTGACAAGGACAAGGGTCACCACAAGAAGTGGGACCACAAGAAGCACGAGGACAAGAAGCACGACCTCGCGCTGCCGGCCCCGCTGGACAGCGTCGTCGACCTGGTCACCGGTGCCACCGGTGGCGAGCTCCCGTCGCTTCCGGTCGGCTGACCGAACCCGGTCTCGTGACGGGCCGGTCCGGACCCCCGCCGAGGGGTGTCCGGACCGGCCCGTCCGTCGTTGCGGAGGCGGTCAGATCACCGGCGCCGGGTCCTCCGTGCGCTGGTCCCTGAGGAGCGTGTCGCCCTTGACGAACCATGCGACACCGAACGCCAGGATCGCGACGGCCTCCAGCCAGAACAGGGTGTGGAACCGCTCGGCGACGGCGTCGGGCACCAGCGCCGCGTCCAGTGCTGCCAGCACGAGGCAGGCCACGATCGTCGCGCCGCAGACGCGGTAGACGACGTTGCGTGCGGCCTTGCCCGGAGTCCCGGACTCCCCGCGGGTGAACAGGGCCAGGCAGAACCAGGCCAGGCCCGCGAAGAACACCGTCGCCGCGGCCAGGTGCAGGTATCCGACGACGGTCGCCGCCGTCGTCGTCGCGCCGTCGGGCCGGGTGGGCAGCAGGGCGACGGCGATCGCCGCCGTCCCGGTGACGTTGGCGAGCCGGTTGTCCGGCCGGTCGTAGCGGTAGCAGTAGAGGAAGACGCCGACCGCGCACAGCGAGCCGACGAACACGTCGCGCATCGGCGAGTAGTAGTAGCGGCTGATCGAGTCCCGCAGTCCGTCGCCGCCGAGGGCCAGGTCGCCCCCCACCAGCACGAACGGGAGCAGGATCCCGATCACGCCGACGGCGCGCCGCAGACCCAGGTAGGACAGCACGGCACCGTCGGCACGCGAGGACATGACGAAGATCGTCGCAGAGCCATCACTCGAACTTTCGTTCGATCCGGCGTAGCGTTCCGGAGGTGGACGTCGGCGGGCAGGCTTCGCTCTTCACTGCCGGGGGTGCGGCCCCGGCGTACCGGCACGAGCTCGCCGACGGAGCGTGGGTCGACGTCGCGGTCGGCTGGGTCCCCGACCCGGACGAGCTGTTCGCGCTGCTGCGCGCGACCGTGCTGTTCCGCGGTCACCGCCGCCGCATGTACGACCGCGTGGTCGACGAACCGCGTCTCACCCACCGCTGGGTGCTGCCCGATGACACGGTGCCCCGCCGGCTGCGCGACATGGGCCGCACGCTGGGGCAGCGCTACGGTCACGCCTTCACCCAGATCGGCGTGAACCTCTACCGCGACGGTGCCGACGGGGTGGCCTGGCACGGCGACCGGGTCGCCCGTGAGCGGCCCGACGCCGTCGTCGCACTGGTCGCCCTCGGCGCGACGCGGCCGCTGCGGCTGCGCCCGACCGGTGGCGGCGCCTCGGTGTCGTTCCCGCTCGCCTCGGGGGACCTGTTGGTCATGGGCGGGACGTGCCAGCGGACCTGGCAGCACAGCGTGCCGAAGGTGGCGCGCAGCGGGCCGCGCATCAGCGTCCAGTTCCGGCACCTGTATCCGGGGATGCCGGCGGGCGGGTGGCCGACATAGTCTGCGTCGATGCAGCGCAAGATCGGCGTGATGGGCGGGACGTTCGACCCCGTCCACCACGGCCACCTCGTCGCCGCCAGTGAGGTGGCGGACCGCTTCGCCCTCGACGAGGTGATCTTCGTGCCGACCGGGAGGCCGTGGCAGAAGAGCGCCCGCGATGTCTCGCCCGCCGAGGACCGCTATCTCATGACGGTCATCGCGACGGCGTCGAACCCTCGGTTCTCGGTCAGCCGCGTCGACGTCGACCGCGACGGTCCCACCTACACCGCGGACACCCTCGCCGACCTGCACGACGCCATGCCCGACGCGCAGCTGTTCTTCATCACCGGCGCCGACGCGCTCCAGCAGATCCTGTCCTGGCACAAGGTCGACGAGCTGTTCCGCTACGCGCACTTCGTCGGCGTGACCCGGCCCGGGTACGAGCTGGCCGACGGGCACCTGCCCGAGGGGTCGGTGACGACGGTGGAGGTGCCGGCGATGGCGATCTCGTCCAGCGAGTGCCGGGACCGGGTGGCCTCGGGGCGGCCGGTCTGGTACCTCGTTCCGGACGGGGTGGTGCAGTACATCTCCAAGCGCAGCCTCTACCTGGATCCAGGCCGCTGACCTGGGGTTTCGTCGGCCGGATCCCGCCCGGCACAGATCCGGTACACGATCGCTCAACCCTGGAGGCGGTCGATCGTGCGGTCCAGCCACGCTATGGCTGCTGCGGTCTGGGAGAGCGCGTAGTCGACCTCGGCGAGGTGCGTCCACGGTTGACCCGAGTCGAGTGCTCGGGCGTGCTCGCGTGTGACGTCGGTGAGCCGTGTCGTGAGTCGCTCACGTCGCCGGCGGAGGAGGAGGCAGGCCTCCTGTGTGTCGAGCAGGCCGGCCGGCGCCGTTTCAGCGCCTGCGGTCAGGCAGCCTGCTCCGGCTCTCAGAGGATCGTGTCGATCGCTCAGATCTGGCGGACGGGTCGGGCCGGATTGCCTGCGACGAGGACGCGATCAGGGACAGCGCGGGTGACGACGCTCCCCGCCCCGACCACGGCGTCTGCCCCGATGGTCACGCCGGGGCAGACGATGACCCCGGCTCCGAGCCAGGTGTTGCTGCCGATGTCGATCGGAAGTGGACGTTCCCAGCCCTGGCGACGGCGGTCGTGGTCCTCCACGGGGTGTTGTGCCGTCAGGAGTTGGGTGCGCGGTCCGATGCGGACGTCGTCGCCGACCGTGATCGTGGCGTCGTCCATGAAGAGGGCGTCGTGGTTGACGAAGACGCGGTTGCCGAGGGTGATGTGGGTGCCGTAGCTGCACTGGAACCGGGGAAGTACGACGACGCCGTCGCCGAGTCGTCCTGCGATCCGGCGGAGGAGTGTCTCGCGTTCGTCGTCGTCATCGGCGCCGGTCGCGTTGAACCGGTCGAGGAGGCGCCAGCAGCGACGTCGGTCGTCGACGAGGTCGGGTTCGTCGAGGTACCAGTCGTTGCGGAGCATGCGTTCCTTGTGCTCGCCCACGTGTCCGATCCTGCGTCCTGACGCTCCTCCGGTACGGAACCGGTACACGCCGGCCTCGCCGATGACGTCCGACGACGACCGGCCTCCGCCGGCGAATCCGCAGTTCGGTGGCCGGATGGACGGTGTTCCGGCCGGCTTGCGTTGCTCAGATGCTCGGGGTCCGCCGCAGGTGCAGCGTTCTCCCCGGGGCCTGCCCCCGGGTGGTGCTCCTCAGACCTGGGCGGAGCCGCCGTCGACGGCGAGCTCGGACCCGTTGACGTAGCTGGACGCGTCCGAGGCGAGGAAGACCGCCGCGGCCGCGATCTCCTCGGGCTCGGCCAGCCGGCCGAGCGGGACCGACGGCCCGGCGGCGGCGAGCGCGTCGGCCGGCAGCAGGTCGACCAGTCCTTGGGTGTGCGTGGCGCCGGGGGAGAGCATGTTGATCCGGTACCGGCGTTTCCCGGCGTCGTGGGCGAACCCGCGGACCAGGTTCCGGAGCGCGGCCTTGGTCGCGCCGTAGACGGGCAGGAACGGCTCGGGACGCGAAGCCGCCGTCGATCCGGTGAGGATGATCGACGCCCCCGGCGCGAGAAGGGGCAGGGCCTTCTGCACGGTGAACAGCGACCCCTTGACGTTGGTGGTGAACATCGCGTCGAACTGCTCTTCGGTGATCTCCCCGAGCGGCGCCACGATCCCGATCCCGGCGTTGGCGACCAGGACGTCGATCCGGCCCGCCTGTTCGGCGACGGTCGCGTAGAGCGCATCGAGGTCGTCGAGCCGGCCGACGTCGCAGCGGACGCCGGTGACGCCGTGTCCGAGCTCGGCCTCGACCTCGTCGAGCTGTTCCCGACGGCGACCGGCGACGAACACCCGTGCCCCCTCGGCGTGGTAGGCCCGGGCGATCGCGCGCCCGATGCCCGCGTTCGCACCGGTCACGACGGCGACCTTGTCCTGCAGAACCGTCACGTCAGCTCTCCGCTCCTGTTGTTGACTGATCGGTCCATAACACCTGATATGGACCGATCAGTCAACAACAGGGGGTGGTCGACTCTCCGGAGCCGATCAGGGCGGGGGCAGCAGTCCCTTGAGCAGGGTCCCGGCCATGGTCGACAGGATGGCCGGGTCCTGGCCGACCCGGCCGAGGACCAGGAGGCCGAGTTGCCCGGCGAGCACCGCGTGGGCGGTCTCGTCGGGGTCGACGTGGGGGGCGACGTCGCCCTCGCGCTGCGCCCGTCGTACGGCCTCGGCCAGCAGGGTCGTCGTCGCGGCGTAGCTGCGCCGGGCCTCGGCAGCCACCTCGGGGACGCCGGCGGACAGCTCCATCGCCGTATTGGCGAGCAGGCAGCCCCGCCGTGCCTCCGCCCCGTCGGGATCGCGCAGTGGGTCGGTCACGAAGTCACGAACGACGTCGACGGCACGGTCGCTCTGCTCCAGACGGGTGCGCAGCATCGCGTCGTTGGCGTCGTCGTACTCGCGCAGCACGCGCAGGAACAGGCTCCGCTTGTCCCCGAACGCCCCGTACAGACTTCCCTTGCCGAGGCCGCTGGCGGCCAGGAGGTCGTCGAGCGAGGTACCTGCGTACCCCTTGTCCCAGAACGCCGCCTGTACGGACGACAGGACCCGCTTCTCGTCGAACTGGCGGGGACGCGGCATGACGCGATGCTACCGATTCTGGACCGATCGGTTCACCATCGAAAACGGTGTACCGGCCGGTGGGCCGGGGGTCGTCGTCGGTCACAGCGTATGGACGAGGCGGGTCGGGGTCCCGGGGCTGCACGGAAACCGGGGCGTCGCATGCCTCTCGTTGCGGAGCACGGGCTCCCGGTATCCCCGTGCAGCGTCCGAACTCAGACCCGCTGCAGCTCCAGCACCGGGATGATCTGCTCCGTCGAGCGCTGGTACTCACCGAACTGCGGCTCCAGCGCGACCTGGCGGGCGTAGACCTCGTCCCGCTCGGGACCGGTGACCTCCCGCACCCGCACGGGCAGGGTCTCGGTGCCCAGCTCGACGCGGGTGTCGGGGTTCGCCAGGAGGTTGTGGTACCAGTCCGGGTTGGTGTCGGCGCCGCCCTTGCTGGCGAAGATGAAGATCCGCTCGCCGTCGAGGAGCGGGACCAGGGGCGCGATCCGCTCGGTGCCGGACCGGGCTCCCGTGTGGTGCACCAGCACGAGTGGCTTGCCCTCGAACATGCCGCCCGCTCGGCCTCCGGTCGCCCGGAACTCCTCGATCACGGCGCGGTTCATCGCTGCGAGGTCGAACGGGGCCGACGCGTCACTCATCTCGTGCTCCTCCAGGGGTGTCCGGTGCCGTCCGGCACCGCTGGGGTCAACCTCGCCCCGTCGTCGGCCATTCCGGCGGGCCGCAACCCCATCGACGGGCCCGGCCGCGTCGGGTACCCAGGACCTGTGGAGACCTTCGAGTTCGTCCGCCTGTCCGACGGGCTCGTGTACCGGTTCCACCGCGAGGCGGCCGACACGACCGGGCGGCCGGTCTACCGGCGGTCGGACGGGGTCGTGTGGTGCCGGTGGCTCGACGGTGCCGGCTGGTGCGTCGTCGACGGCGAGGACCGGCCGAACGGGTGGCCGGTCGGCGGTTCGCCGGACGGCACCACGACCCCGCCGGTGACGCGCTGGTACAGCGAGAAGGCGGGGCGGGGACACCTCTACGAGCTGCGTCGCGGTTAGTGGCCCGGCGGAGCGGAGCCGGTGCGGTGGCCGCTACCCGGCGGCCTCCATCGCCACGTCCGCCACGTCGCTGCCGCGCCAGGTGTCGGCCAGCTCCTGCACCGGCATCCCGAGCGCCTCGGCGAGGCAGACGATCGTCCCGAACCCCGGGCTCGGCAGTCGTCCTGTCTCGATCTTGCGCAGGGTCTCGGGGGAGACCCCGGCGGCCCGGGCGAGCTCGACGGGGTCGCGGTCGCCCCGGGCCCGGCGCAGCAGCGCGCCCAGACGGCGACCGGCGTCGATCTGCTCGGGCGTGAGGGGGTGGCGGACCATGGGACGAGACTAAGGTCGGTATTACTGTACCGGCAAGCGATGACGGTCCGGTATAGTAATACCGTGATCGAACTGAAGACACCGGCCGAGATCGACCGGATGCACACGACCGGCCGGTTCGTCGCCGAGGTGCTCACCGAGGTCGGCCGGATCGCCGAGGTCGGCGTGAACCTCCTCGACATCGAGCTGCACGTGCGCGGCATGCTCGCCGAGCGCGGCGCCGAGTCCTGCTACTGGGACTACGCCCCGTCCTTCGGGCGCGGCCCGTTCCGCAACGTCATCTGCCTGTCGGTCAACGACGCCGTGCTGCACGGACTCCCGCACGACTACGTCCTGCGCGACGGCGACGTCCTCAGCGCCGACATCGCCGTCAGCATCGACGGCTGGGTCGCCGACTCCGCCCGGACGATCATCGTCGGCACCACGGCCGACGAGGGCGACCGACGTGTCATCCGTGCCACCGAGGACGCCCTGGAGGTCGCGATCGACGCGGCCCGGCCGGGCAACCGGCTCGGCGACATCTCCGCCGCCATCGGTGGGGTCGCCCGCGACTACGGCTACCCCGTCAACACCGAGTTCGGTGGGCACGACCTCGGCCGCACCATGCACGGCGACATCCACATCCCGAACACCGGGCGGGCCGGTCGCGGCCTCACGCTGCGACCGGGGCTGACGCTCGCGCTCGAACCCTGGTTCGCACGGACCACCGACCGGATCGTGTTCGACCCCGACGGCTGGACCATCCGCTCCGCCGACGGCTCGCGCACCGCGCACTCCGAGCACACCGTCGCGATCACCGAGGACGGCCCCCGGGTGCTGACCCGGCGCGGGCAGGACTGACCGACCGGACCGTCCCGGACGTCTCACCGGTGTTCACCGACCTCCCCGCCCGGCCGCCGCCGATCACCGTGCGTGACGGGCTGTCGGGCTCAGGTCGACGCACTGTGATACCGGTGGAAGTACGCGCGGCACCGTCCGCGACATCGATCTTGTTGCGGCACACGAGAGTTGGGAGCTCAGTGCCCACGACCCGACTTCGCGCGTTACCACCATGTGAACTCCGATGACCTGACCATGCCGATCCTCGACCGCGCCCAGCTCGCCGAGCTGCGCCGCAGCACCGGTCCGGCGCCCGCCGAGCCGCCACCGAACGCCGGGGCCTGGCTGCTGATGATGATGCTGGGGCTCGGCATCGTCGTGACGATGCTGGTGCTCGTCGTCGCCTGGAGCTGATCCCCCGTCGGGCGGGATCTTGTGCCGCGCGTCACAAAGGTGGAGAGTCGCTCCGGTCCGCGTCTTCGACGGAGCAGGAGCGTGACAGAGCAGTGACGACCGTGACGACAGCGCAGCCGGCCGCGATCGAGAATCCCTTCTACACCCACGAGTTCCACGGCGACTACGAGCTGATCAGCATCGGCGAGTTCGCGCTGGAGGAGGGCGGGGTGATCCCCGACCTGCAGCTCGCGGTCGCCACCTTCGGCACGCTGAACGCGGCGAAGGACAACGCGATCCTGGTGACGACCTGGTACTCGGGGACGCACCAGATCTTCCGTGACGTCTACATCGGCCCGGACCACGCGTTGAACCCGGAGCGGTACTTCATCGTCGTGGTCAACCAGATCGGCAACGGTCTGTCGACCAGCCCGCACAACGCCTCGGGCGCGAACGCCGACATCGCGATGTCGAACTTCCCGCACGTCCGGATCGGCGACGACGTCCGCGCCCAGGAGCAGCTGCTGCGCGAGCACTACGGGATCGACCGGCTCGCGCTCGTCGTCGGCGGATCGATGGGCGCGCAGCAGACCTACGAGTGGATGGTCCGGTTCCCGGACAAGGTGCGCCGTGCCGCGCCGATCGCCGGGACCGCGCAGAACACCCCGCACGACTTCCTCTACACGAAGGCCCTGGTCGAGGCGATCACCTCCGACCCGGGCTGGAACGGCGGGAACTACGCGAGCAACGCCGACGTCGAGGCCGGGCTGCGGCGCCACGCCGGCATCTGGGCGGTCATGGGCTTCTCCACCGAGTTCTGGAAGCAGGAGGTCTGGCGCGCCCTGGAGTTCGACTCCAAGGAGGCCTTCATGGCGGGCTTCCTGGAGCCGTACTTCACCGCGATGGACCCCAACGACCTGCTCTGCATGGCGTGGAAGTGGCAGCGCGGCGACGTCGCCCGTCACACCGGCGGGAACCTCGCCGAGGCGCTCGGTCGCAACGAAGCCGTCACCCGGGTCATCCCGATCAACGAGGACATGTTCTTCCCGGTCCGCGACCACGAGGCCGAGCTGGAGCTGACCCCGCACGCGACGATCCGCGTCGTCGACGACCTGCTCGGGCACCTCGCCCTGTTCGGTGTCGCGCCCACCTACATGCCGCAGATCGACCAGTACCTGCAGGAGCTGCTCGACAGCCCGGCGTGACCGCGGGCCCGGGTCGACCCCGACTCGCCCGTTCGGGGACGGTCCGGTGCACTCCGGGCACATTCATGGCAGATACTGCCAGTAAATCGTAGGCTGGGGTCACCACCACGACCCCAGGAGTGTCGATGACCCTCGCCGCCGAGCGTCCCCGTCTGCCGTTCACCCGACCGAACCTGCTCGACCTCGCGCCGTTCTACGAGGTCCTGCGCCGTGAGGCGCCTATCGCGCCGGTGACCACCCCGGCCGGCGACCCGGCCTGGCTGGTGACCCGGTTCGCCGAGGTCCGCGAGCTGCTCGGCGACAAGCGGTTCGGCCGGTCGCACCCGGAGCCGGAGGAGGCGTCGAGGATCAGCACCGCGGCCGTCCAGGACGGGCCGACCGGCACCTACGAGACCGAGGAGCAGGAGCACGGCCGGATGCGCCGGCTGCTCACCCCGGCGTTCTCCGCCAAGCGCATGCGCCGGCTGTCCGGGCACGTGCAGGAGCTCGTCGACGGCTACGTCGACGCGATGGTCGCCGACCACGACGCGTCCGCCGACGGCGTGGTCGACCTGCACGCCCATCTCGCCTTCCCGCTGCCGGTCGCGGTGATCTGCTCGCTGCTCGGCGTCCCCGAGTCCGACGGCGAGTACTTCCGCGGGCTGTCCGACCGGATGGCGACCTACTCCGGCGACGACGCCCACGCCGCCCGCGAAGAGTTCGGCCGCTACATGGCCGGGCTCGCCGAGGGCAAGCGCGCCGAACCCGGCGAGGACGTCATCAGCGACCTCGTCGCGGCCCAGGCCGCCGACCCGACCTTCGGCTACGACCAGATGATCCGGCTCTGCGTCGGGCTGCTGTTCGCCGGGCACGAGACCACCGTGAACCGGATCGGGCTGGGCACGCTGTTCCTCATGGGCAACCGGCACGAGTGGGACAAGCTCGCCGCCGACCCCGAGGGCCGGGTCGACGCCGTCATCGAGGAGGTCATGCGCCTCGGCGCGCCCGGTGACCTGGGGCTGCTGCGCTACGCGCACGAGGACGTGGAGATCGCCGGGGTCACCATCGCGCGCGGCGACGCGGTGATCCTCTCGGTCAACGCCGCCAACCGCGACGTCGACGTCTTCGACCACGCCGAGACCTTCGACCCCGACCGCGCCGAGCGCGGGCACGTCGGTTTCGGGCACGGTCCGCACTTCTGCATCGGCGCGAGCCTGGCCCGCACCGAGCTGCGCGCGGTGTTCGCCACGCTCGCCCGCCGGCTGCCGGACCTGGACCTCGCCGTCGGCATGGACGAGCTCGACGTGCGCACCGACCACATCACCGGCGGGGTCCGCAGCCTGCCGGTCCGCTGGTGAGGGAGGAGCCCGCGATGAAGGTCGAGGTCGACCAGCACGCCTGCGTCGGGTCGGGGCAGTGCCTGCTCACCGCCCCGGACGTGTTCGACCAGCGCGACTCCGACGCCGTCGTCGAGCTGCTCACCGACACCCCGCCGGACGGTCAGGAGCAGGCCGTGCGCAACGCCGCGCACGGTTGCCCGGCGGCGGCGATCACCGTCGTCGAGGGCTGAGCCCCCGGCGACCGACGAGTTCGGGACACCTCCGCGGTCGACCCTGGTGTCACCCCACCGACGACCGTGGAGGCACCTCCCGTGCGCACCCTCGCGATCACCCAGAACGTCACCCTCGACGGCGCCGTGGAGTTCCTCGGCGACTGGTTCGACCCCACCGCCGACGGCCAGGACGAGGTTCTCGCCGAGCTGCACCGCCAGGACGCCGCCTCCGACGCGACGCTGCTCGGGCGCCGCACGTTCTGCGACTTCCGCGGTTTCTGGCCCGCCCGGACCGACGACGCCACCGGCATCACCGACTACCTGAACCAGGTCGACAAGTACGTGGTGTCCTCGACGCTGACCGATCCGGAGTGGGAGAACTCGACCGTTCTGTCCGGGGACCCGGTCACCGAGGTCGCGGCACTGAAGGAGCGGCCGGGCGCCGACATCGTCTGCACCGGCAGCATCACGCTGTGCCACACGCTGATCGCGGCCGGGCTCGTCGACGAGATCCGGCTGTTCCACCACCCCGTCGTCCAGGGTGCGGGCCGGCGGCTGTTCCCGGACGGCTGGTCCACCGAGCACCTGCCGCTGCTCGACTCGCGGACGTTCGGCGCGGTCACCTACACCGCGCACGCGCTGGGCTGAGCGATCCGTCCCGCCCACTGCTCCGTGGTCGTGCGATGGAAGGTCAGCGTGTCCGGCAGGCCGTGCACCGGCCCGGCCCGACGGCGGGGCTCACGACGTCGTCTCCTCCTGCGCGGCGGCCCGCTCGACCCGGTGCCGTACGTACCGCGAGACCAGCAGCCCGCCGACCACCGCGACGATCAGCCCGATCCAGGAGAACCGCTTCAGCCACGTCTCAGCGACGATCCCGAGCAGGTAGATCAGGGCGACCGTGCCGCCCGCCCACAGCACCGCGCCCGTCGCGTTCGCGGCGAGGAACTTCGGGTAGTGCATCTTCATCGTCCCGGCCAGCGGGCCCGCGAGGATGCGCAGGATCGCCACGAAGCGGCCGAACAACACCGCCCAGACCCCGTGCCGGTCGAAGATCCGCCGGGCCACGGTCATGTGCGCCGGACCCAGGTGCTTGGGGAACCGGCGGCCGAGCCGGTCGAGCAGACCGGTGCCGTAGCGACGGCCCACCGTGTAGCCGATCGAGTCGCCGACGATCGCCCCCGCCGTCGCCGACGCCGCGACGGCCACCGGGTCGATGGGCGAGCCGGGGCGGGCGGCCAGCAGGGCCGCGCCGACCAGCACGATCTCACCGGGCAGTGGCACCCCGATGCTCTCGACACCGACCACACCCGCGCACAGGAAGTAGATCGCGAGCGGGGGGATCGCCAGGAGGAACGTGTCGACGTGCACCACCCCATCATGCACACGTATCGGTGGTGCGGTGAGGGCCCGGTGCGGGCATCATGCGCGGACGTGAGCACACCGCTGGAGCAGGTCTTCCGGGCCGCCCACGAGGACCTGCCCCGCGAGGCACCGGGATCGGAGGAGACGACGGCGCTGCTGCTGCGCCTGGCCGGGGACCTGCCGGAGCGTCCGCGGATCGTCGACATCGGCTGCGGGACCGGTCCGGCGACGCTGCCGCTGGCGGCGGCGACCGGTGGCGAGGTCGTGGCCGTCGACCTGTACGAACCCTTCCTCCAGCGGCTGCGCGGCCGCGCCGCGACGTCCGGGCTGGGGGAGCGGGTGCGCCCGCTCGTCGCGGCGATGGACGACCTGCCGCTGCCCGACGGCGAGACCGACCTCGTCTGGTCCGAGGGTGCCGCCTACATCATGGGATTCGACGCGGCGCTCGCCGGCTGGCGGCGGCTGCTCGCCCCGGGCGGGGTGCTGGTCCTCACCGAAGCCGAGTGGACGACGGCCGAGCCCTCGCCGGGGCGGCGGGAGTTCTGGGACGCGGGCTACCCGGGGATGCGGACGACCGGGGAGAACGTCGCCGCCGCGCAGCGCGCCGGGTACACGGTCCAGGCGGTCTATCTGCTCCCCGACTCCGACTGGGACGCCTACTACCGCCCGCTGGCCCGCCGGATCGCCACCCTGCGGGAGGACGGCGTCGACCCGGCGGCGCTGGACGAGGTGGGCGGCGAGATCGCCGTACGGGAGCGGTTCGGCACCGAGTACGGCTACACCGGCTACGTCCTGCGGCCGCGCTGACCCGGTGTCCGCGCCCCCGCGAGCCCGCCGATCCGGTCGGCCCCCGCACGCAGCAGCGCGGTCAGGTCCGGGTCGGTGACCGGCAGCCGCCCGGTCGGGCCGAGCGCGGCGAGACAGGCGACGACGCCGCCCGCCGCGTCGCGCACCGCGACCGCGACCGACGAGCGGCCGGAGCGCAGTTCGTCGACCTCGGTGGCGACCCCCGTGCGTGCCACCGTCCGCAGCTCCGCGGCCAGCGCGACCCCGGCGGTCACGGTGTGCCGGGTCAGCGCCCGCGGCCGGTCGGGGACGAGCTCCGGCTGCGCGGCCAGCATGATCTTCCCCATGGCCGAGGCGTGCGGGTGGGCGAGCAGCGTCCGCTCCCCGGGCAGCTCGTGGTCCGGATCGCGGTCGACCAGCCGCAGCGTGCCCGCGGGCCAGTCGGCGACGAACAACCCGAACCGGACCCGGCCGCGGATCCCGGCGACGACCTCGGCCAGCTGCGGCGGTCCCTCGGCCGCGCCGGCCAGCTCCCGGGTGCGGCGCCCCAGCGCGAACCCGGACAGGTCGCTGATCCGGACCAGGTAGCCGTCGGCGACGAGCACGTTGAGCAGCCGGTACGCCGTCGCGGACGGGATGCCCGTCGTGCGCGACAGCTCCTGCGCCGTCGCGCCCGGCCCGATCCTCGCCACCGCCTCCAGCAGCTCCAGGGCCCGGCTCGCGGCGCCCGGCTCGCTCACGGCGGGTCCCCGGCGCGCGGGCTCCGCCGGACCAGCCGCGGCGTCCCCGAGGCGTCCGGGACGAAGTCACCGGCCCCGGGCAGGACGTCGTCGCTGCCGGGCTGGTCGAACACCCCGATCCTCGCGAGCCGGTCCGGGTGACGGCGCAGGAACCTCCACCACACCGGCCCCACCGCGCAGCAGACCGCGAGGGCCACCGCGGCGCCGGTCCCCTCGGAGGTGTCGAGCAGACCGGGCAGCCGCAGCACCAGCAGGGTCCCGCCGAGCACCGCGACCGTGCACCCCAGCACGAGCACCGGGCGGGTGTGTTCCCGGATGCGCAGCAGGAACGCGACGGCCGCGACCGCGACCAGCACGTACATGAGCGTCACGAGCGCCCGCACCAGGTGGCGCACCGCGTCCGTCCCGGCCGGGGCCAGGTCGGCGAGCAGCCCGCCGAGCAGGACCACGGCCACGATCCCGACGACGGCACGGTGCGGTGTGCGCCACCGCCGGTGCACCGTCGCGAGGGCACGCGGCAGCAGCCGCTCCACCCCGAGGGAGAACGCGACCCGTGACGCCGCGTGCGCCGAGGCCGCGGCCGAGGCCAGGTAGGAGCAGGCCAGACCGGCGTGCAACGCCACCACCAGCGCGGTCGGGGCGCCCGACGCCCCGGGGTCGGACAGGATCGCGACCAGGGTCGTGGCACGGCCGGTCCAGCTCGCCCAGGCCGCGAACGACAGCAGCGCCCCGCACAGCAGCGGGGTCCAGAGGACCACCCGGGTCACCGTGACCAGCGGACGTCGCGTCTCCGGGCCGAAGAAGGTCGCCGACTCGAAGCCGGCGAGCATGAACATCGCCATCAGCGCGACGGCGAGCAGGTCCGGCACCGGCCCGGCCGGGACCGGGGCGGCGAGGTGCGGAGCGGGGACCACCAGCACCGCGACGACGAGCAGCAGCGAGCCGATCTCCACCCCGAGCAGGGTGAGGGCGGCGACCCGCGGCCCCCGCACGAGCACCGTCGCGATCCCCACCGCGACCACGAGGTGCAGCAGCACCTGCGCGCCGGCCCCGCTCACGTCGACCCCGGCCGCCCCGGCGAGCGCGGTCAGGGCCCGGCCGCCGGCGTAGAGCGTGATCGCGGCGCTGCCCAGGTACTTCACCCCGATCACGACGGCGGTCACGAGCGCGGCCCGGGCACCGAGCCCCTGGTAGACGAAGCTGTAGACACCGCCCGCGGCGGCCTGGCGTCGGGTGAACTGCCCGAGGCAGAGCGCCACCATCGTCACCGCGACCGTGGCGCCGACGATGACGAGCAGCCCGGACAGCGGGTCGGCGAGCCGGCCCACGACCAGGGGCAGCATCGCCATCGACGCGGCGGGCGCGGTCGTCGCCACCGACTGCGCGACCAGCTCGGTCGCGCCCATCCGGCGCCGCCCGAGCGGTGCCATCGGCGACTCCGCCCGCAGCTGGGTGTGGCCGGGGGAGAAGGACCGCGCGATGGCCCTGTCGAGGTCGGACACGGACGGCGACGCTAGGACCGCGCTGTTGCCCGGGTGTTGCGCTCGCGCGTCGGACGTCGAACCCGCGATGGGAACCCGCCGCCGGTCTTCCCGGTCCGGTTGCCGTGAACGCAGCGCCGGCGACCCGCGACCGTCGCCGCCGGTTCCGAGTATCACCGCTGTGACCGTGACCCGCAGAACGTTCATCAGGGCGCTGGGGCTGGCCGGTGGGGCCGGCGCCGCGTACGAGGCCATGGCGACCATCGGGCTCGCCCCGCGCGCCGGCGACGACCCGGCCTGGACGCCACCGTCGCGCGACGCCGCCGCTGCCGGCCGCCGTGTCCTCGTCCTCGGCGCGGGGCCCGCCGGGCTGGCCGCGGCCCACGAGCTCGGCAAGGTCGGCTACGACGTGTCCGTCGTCGAGGCCCGCACCCGGCCCGGTGGGCGGGTCTGGTCGGTGCGCGCGGGCACCGAGGAGACCGATCTGAACGGCGAGACGCAACGCTGCACGTTCGCGCCCGGGCACTTCTTCAACCTGGGCGCGACCCGGATCCCGCAGGGCCACGTCACGCTGGACTACTGCCGCGAGCTCGGGGTGGAGATCCAGCCGTTCGGTAACCAGAACGCCAACACCGTCGTCAACTACACCGACGCGGGGGTGCTGGCCGGAACCTCGGTCACCTACCGCGCGGCGAAGGCCGACACCTTCGGCTACGTCTCCGAGCTGCTCCACAAGGCCACCGCGCGCGGCGCGCTCGACGACGTCCTGAGCGCCGCGGACAAGGAGGCGCTCTCGGAGTTCCTCGTCTCGCTGGGCGACCTGTCCTCCGACGGCCGCTACCTCGGCTCCCCGCGGCGCGGCTACGCCCGCGAGCCCGGCGCGGGGACCGACGCGGGCACCCCCACGGTTCCGTACCCGATGTCCTCGGTGATCCGCAGCGGACTCGGTCGGAACTTCGCCTTCGACTACGAGTACGACCAGGCCACGATGATGTTCACCCCGGTCGGCGGGATGGACCGGATCCATTACGCGCTCGCCGAACGGATCGGCGCGGATCGGATCCGCTACGGCACGGCCGTCACCGGGCTGCACAACACCCCGGACGGGGTGACCGTCGACGTCGTCCCGGTCGCGGGCGGCCCGGTCGAACGGCTGGTGGCCGACGAGGTCGTCTGCACCCTGCCGCCGCACCTGGTGACCCGGCTCGACACCAACCTGCCCGCCGCCGTGCTGGCCGCGCAGCGCGCGGCGAAGCCCAGCTCCTCGGGCAAGCTCGGCATCGAGTACACCCGCCGCTGGTGGGAGACCGACGAGCGGATCTACGGCGGCGCCAGCAACACCGACCGCGACATCGCCCAGATCATGTTCCCCTACGACCACTTCCACGCCGACCGGGGCGTCGTCGTCGGCTACTACAGCTCCGGCAAGCGGCAGCGGGCCTTCGAGTCCCTGACCCACCGCCAGCGGCTCGCGAAGGCCCTGGACGAGGGCGCCGCGATCCACGGCGAGAAGTACCGCTCCGACATCGCGTCGTCGTTCTCCGGCTCGTGGGCGGTGACCCGCTGGTCGGAGTCGGCCTGGGCGAGCTGGGAGGCCACGAGCCCGGAGTACCGGCTGCTCACCCAGCCCGCCGGCCGCATCTGGTTCGCCGGTGACCACCTCTCGCACGCCATCGCCTGGCAGCACGGCGCGTTCACCTCCGCCCGCTCGACGGTCTCGGCGCTGCACGCCCGGGTCGCCGGCGGCGCCTGACCCCACCCCCGTTCCCCCCGAGGAGACACGATGCGTCGTCCCGTTCCCGCCCTGATCGCCCTGGCCGTCACCGCCGCGCTGGCCACCGGCTGCGCCGGCGCCGCGCCCGACCCCGCCGAGCCCGGCCCGCCCGCCCTGCCCGTGCTGGAGGCAGGCGAGGCCAACCCGATGATCGCCGAGGGGGTGAGCCTGGTGAGCGGGGCGTCGCTGTACAAGTCCAGCGGCCTCGGCCCGGCCGCGGCGAACCCCGCGGCCGCGGACAGCACCCCGCAGGCCTACGTCGACGCCGGTCAGTTCCCCGGCGGCACCCTCCCCCCCCCCGGGGTCACGATCACCGAGGCCCAGGGCATGAACGTGCTGGCCAGGATCAAGGAGAACCTCGAGGCCCGGGGCCTGCGCCTCGACGACGTCACCTCGATGCGGGTGTTCCTCGACAACGCGCCCGGCACGACCCGCGCCGACTACGCCGGCTGGAACCGCGCCTACCGCCAGTACTTCGCCAACACCGACCTGACCACCGGGGAGACGGTGCTGGTCCCGACCGGGACGGCCGCGCCCGCCGCGCCGCTGGTGCGCAACCCCGCCCGGCCCAGCCGGTTCGCGCTGGAGGTGGCGAGCCTGCCGGTCCCCGGCTGGCTGGTGGAGGTCGAGGTCGACGCCGTCTACCCGGCCGGGGTGACCCCGCGCTGACCCGGCCGGGCCCGGCCGCGGCGGTACGGTCGCCGGTCGTGACCCCCGTCGTGCCATCTGCTCCGCGCCCCCGCACCGACGACGACCTGCCCGCCTGCGTCACCGTGCTGCGCGCCGTGCACGACACCGACCGGTACCCGTCGACCTGGCCGGCCGACCCGGTGGCGTTCCTGTCCCCGCCCGGGCTGGTCACCGCGCTGGTCGTCACGTCGGATGAGCGGGTCGCGGGGCACGCCGCCCTGCTGACCGACGACCACGAACCCCGCGCGCTGCGGCTGACCCGGGTGTTCGTCGACCCGGCCGTCCGCCGGGCCGGCCACGCCCGTGCCCTGCTGGACGGGATCACCGCCGAACTCGCGGCCCGCGGCCGCGACGGGGTGCTCGACGTCGTCGAGTCCGTCCCGGCCGAACGCCTCTACCGGTCCGTGGGCTGGCTCCGCACCGGTACGGCACCCGCCGGGTGGCGGTTCCCGGACGGCCGCGAACCGGTGGCCGCGCTCTACCGGTTGCCGGTCACGCAGCGCCGAAAGGGTGACGACGCAGCGCGATAGTCGGCCGTCGGTGACGCCGAGCTGCGCCGATCGGGCTACGGTGCCCCTCGTGATCGCTGTCCCCACCCCGACGGTGGCCGGTCTGCTGCTCCGCGCGGTGCCCCAGCCCGTGCGCCGGGACGCGCACGCCGCGATGCACGTCCTCGCCCCGTAGGGTGCGGTGTCCGCCCAGCTCGTCCAGGACTCCGGCGGCGGCGTCGCCGACCACGACGTGCACGTCGACGGCGATCCGGTCCACATCCCGTTCCGGGTGTCGTTCCCCTGGCCGCCGGCCGCGGTCCTCGGCCGGCTGAGCCCGCGCCGCCGCGCCGTCGTCGCCGCGTGGATGTCGCGCAGCGAGAACGCCGGGCACCGCCAGCGCGCCGTGCGCGAGCTGCTCGGCGTGCCCGAGGCGTGGGTGGTGCCGTTCGTGGTGGCGCCGTGCGGGGAGTACGTCCACGAGATCGGCACCGACGTCGACCGGTTCGTCCGCACCGAGCTGGACCGCGATCCCGGCCTCCGGGACGCCTACGCCCGGTTCGTGCGCGAGAACCCCCGTTTCTTCGGCACCACCCTGCACCGCGCGGTGACCTTCCGCCAGCTGGACCACCGGTGGCCGCACCGGGACGACCCGGAGCGCAGCTACCCGCAGCTGGCGGCGCTCGACGCGCTGTCCGCCCTGGCCCGTCGGGGCGGGCGGGACCACCCGGGGGACCCGGCGCCGCCGAGTGTGGCCGCGGCGTCGTCCTGAGCGCTCAGGCGGCCGGCGACGACGCGGTGACCTCCGCGCTGCCGCGGTCCAGCACCACCTCGCCGTCGACGGTGGTCCGGAACGCGACCGTGCCGCCGCCGGTGTCCCACACCGAGACGGTGAGCGACTGTCCGGGCACGACCGGCCGGGTGAACCGGGCGTCCATCGCGACGAGGCGGCGGGCGTCGCCGCCGCAGACGGTCGCGACCAGCGCGCGCGGGGTGAACCCGTAGGTGCACATGCCGTGCAGGATCGGCTGGTCGAACCCGCCCTTGGCGGCGAACGCCGGGTCGCTGTGCAGCGGGTTGCGGTCCCCGGTGAGCCGGTACAGCAGCGCCTGGCCCGGCGTGGTCCGGTAGGTCACCTCGTGGTCGGGCGCGCGGTCGGGCACCGGGCTCGGCACGCTGTCCCTGCGGGTGCCGCCGAAGCCGCCCTCCCCACCGAGGAACAACGTCTTCGCGCTGGTCAGCACCAGTTCCCCGGTGCTCGCGTCGACGGCATCGGCCTCGGTGCGCACCAGCGCCCCGGACCCCTTGTCCAGCACCTCGGTGACCCTCGCGGTCACCCGGACCCGCCCTTCCACCGGCAGCGGCGCGACCACCCGGAACGCCTGCTCGGCGTGCACGACACGAGCGGCGTCCACCTCGCCCAGGTCGACCTTCGCGCCCGCGGTGACGATCTCCGCGAACGACGGCAGCACCGCCGTCCGCACGCCTGCGGTGTTCTCCGTGGTCAGCGACAGCTCGGCGGTGGGGTCCTCACCCCACCCCCCGCGCCGACGGCGATCGCGTACAGGAGCACGTCGTCCCGTGCCCACGCGAAGCTGACCGGCTCGCACTGCGTGCCCTCGAGATCGGGCGCCAGGGGCATGGGGAGTCTCCTTCGACGTTCCACCGTGAGGCGGAAACCTATCCCGCCCGGTGCCCGCCGCCCAAGTCCCCGGTGCCCGGCTGACACACTGTCGAGGTCAATCGTGGTCGTGAAGGGAACAGTGTGGTGACGGCATCACCGGAGGCGGTCGAGCTGGCGAAGGTGGCCGCGGCCGCCGCGGCCGACAAGAAGGCCGTCGACATCGTTGCGCTCGACGTGTCCGACCAGCTCGCGCTGACCGACTGCTTCGTGCTGGCGTCGGCGGCCAACGAGCGTCAGGTCCAGGCCATCGTCGACGAGGTCGAGGAGAAGCTGCGCGAGCGCGGCAGCAAGCCGACCCGGCGCGAGGGCGACAACGACAACGGCTGGGTGCTGCTGGACTTCAGCGACATCGTCGTGCACGTCATGCACACCGAGCAGCGCGGCTTCTACGGCCTGGACCGGCTCTGGAAGGACTGCCCGGCGATCGAGGTGCCCGACCCCCAGGGCGACCCGGACGGCACTGCATGACGCTGCGCCGGGTCACCCTGCTGCGGCACGGGCAGACCGAGTACAACTCCGTCGGCCGGATGCAGGGACATCTCGACACCCGGCTGACCGATGTCGGCCGCAAGCAGGCCGCGGCCGTCGCGCCGCGGCTCGCGCAGGAGCGGTTCGACCGGATCATCACCTCGGACCTGACCCGCGCCCACGACACCGCGACCGCCGTGGCCGAGGCCGTCGGGCTGCCGCTGTCGGTGGACAAGCGGCTGCGGGAGACCCACCTCGGGGACTGGCAGGGGCGCACGATCGACGAGATCGGCGTCGACGACCCGGGCGCGATCGCCGAGTGGCGGTCCGACCCGCGGTTCACCCCGCCCGGCGGCGAGTCCCGGGTCGACGTCGTCGTCCGGTCGCTCCCGGTCGTCGAGGAGCTGGACCTCGAGTACGCCGCCGACCCGGAGGACCGCTCGGTGCTGCTCGTCGCGCACGGCGGCATGATCGCCGGGATGGTGTGCGGGCTGCTCGACCTCCCGCAGTCGTCCTGGCCGGTGATCGGCGGGCTGGGCAACACGCGCTGGGCCGTCGTCGCCCGTCGTGACGACCACCCCCGCTGGCGCCTGTCGGGGTACAACATCGGTGCCTGACCTGCTGGTCGTCGGCGACTCGCTGGCCTTCCACGGACCCGAGCGACCCTGCCCGGCCGACGAGCCGCGGCTGTGGCCCAACGTCGCCGCCGCCCGCCTCGGGGGCCGCGCCGAGATCGTCGCCCGGGCCGGGTGGACCGCCCGGCACGCCTGGTCGGCGATCAGCGGGGACCCACGGGTGTGGGCGGCACTGCCGCGGGTCGGCGCGGTCGTGCTCGGGGTGTCCGGGATGGACTCCCTCCCGTCCCCGCTGCCGACGGCGCTGCGCGAGCTGATCCCGGTGCTGTGACCCGCCCCGCTGCGGCACACCGTCCGCACCGCCTACCGGCGTGCCCAGCCGCGGATCGCCCCGGTGCTGGCGCGGCTGCCCGGCGGGGGACCGGCGACGCTGCCGCCCCGTCTCACGGCCGCCTACCTGGAACGCTGCCGGGCCGGGGTGCACGCGCTGCGGCCCGGGCTGCCGGTGGTGGCGCTGGCCCCGTCGGTGCACCGCGCCGCCGACTACGGCCTGGCCCACCCGCACCGCGCCGCCACCGACGCCGCGGTCCGCCGCTGGGCGGCCGGCGCCCCGGCCGTGACCGTGCTCGACGTGCCCGCGCTGGTCGGCGAACACGTCCTCGGCGGACACGACAACCCCGACGGCCTGCACTGGGGCTGGGCGGGACACTCCGCCGTCGGGGAGGCGCTGGCCGGGCTCCTGGAGCCCACGGTGGCCCGGCCGTGACCCTGCTCGGCATCGACCTCGGCACCACCTCGGTCAAGGCGGCGGTCTTCGACGACGACGGCGTCCGTGTCGCCGCGGCCCGCGCCACGCACCCGACCGCGCGTCCCGCGCCCGGGCACGCCGAGCAGCACCCGGACGACTGGTGGTCCGGGCTGACCGAGGTGCTCGGCGCGCTCGGCCCGGCACTGGTCGGGGTGACCGCCGTCGGGCTGTGCGCCCAGGTCGACACCCACCTGTTCGTCGACGGGGCCGGCACGCCGGTGCACCCGGCGATCACCTGGCAGGACGGTCGGTGCGGCGCGGTCGCGGCGACGCTCACCGAGCGGCTGTCGTCCGCGGACCGGGCCCGGCGCCGCGGCGGGATCGGCACCGTCGACGCCTCGCACGCGGCCGCCCGCGCCGCCTGGCTCGCCGAACACCGGTCCGACGCGTGGGTCCGCGCGCGCAGGGTGCTCGCGCCCAAGGACTGGCTGCTCGAACGCCTCACCGGCACCGCCGTGGCCGATCCGCTCTCCTCGACCGGACTTCTCGACCCCGACGGCCGGTACCCGGAGTGGCTCGACCTGCTCGTCCCCGGGTTGCGCTCGATGCCGGCGCCCCTGGCCGACCCGGCGTCGGTCGCGGGGGAGACCACCGGCGCGGGCGGGCTCCCGGCCGGGCTGCCCGTCGCCGTCGGGACGATGGACGCCTGGGCGGCGCTGCTCGGCGGCGGGATCGCCGCCCCCGGCGACGCGATCGACATCGCGGGCACCTCGGAGGTCCTGGCCCTCGCCGCGACGCCCGGCGGTGGCGCCCCGGGGATCGTCACGTTCCCGTCGTGGCGCGGGCTGCACGTGCACGCAGGACCCACCCAGGCCGGCGGCGACGCGCTGACCTGGGCGTCCGCGGTGCTGGGCGTCGCGCCGGCCGAGCTGCTGGCCCGGGCCGCCGGCGCCGAACCGGGGCGGGTGCTGTTCCTGCCCCAGCTCGCCGGGGAACGGGCCCCGCTGTGGGACCCCGATCTGCGCGGGCACTGGCTCGGCGCGAGCTTCGCCACCGGGTCCGCCGAGCTGGGCCGCGCCGTGCTGGAGGGGGTCGCGCACGCCGCCCGGCACGTCCTGGGCCCGCTGGAGTCGGCCGCCGGCTGCCGGCCCGAGAGCATCGCTGCCTGTGGCGGTGGCGCGGCGAGCGACCTCTGGTGCCAGATCAAGGCCGACGTGCTGGACCGGCCGCTGCGCCGCACCGCCGAACGCGACGCCGGGGTGCTCGGCGCGGCGATGCTCGCCGCGCTCGCGACCGGCCGGGCCGCCTCGGTCGGTGAGCTCGCCGGACGGATGGTGCGGGTCGACCGCGAGTTCACCCCCGACCCGCGCAACCCGCGGCCGCCTCGACGACGCGCACGGCCGCTACCTCGCTGCGCAGCGGGCACTGGCACCGCTGTTCCGTCCGCCCGGTGGATAGGGTCCGGCCGTGTCCCCCTCGCCGGTCGCCGTGGTCACCGACTCCACCGCACACCTGCCGCCCGGCGTCGCGGAACGGCGCGGCATCCACGTCGTCCCGCTGGAGGTCCGGCTCGGCGAGCGCACCGCCCGCGACGGTGTCGACGTCTCCGCCGCCGAGCTGATCGCCGCGCTCGCCGACCGCACCCTGCTCGTGCAGACCTCGCGCCCGACCCCGGCCGCGTTCGCCGAGCGCTTCACCGCCCTGCTCGACGACGGCGTCCCCGCCGTCGTGGCCGTGCACCTGTCCCGCGCGCTGTCCGGCACCTGGGACGCGGCCCGGCTCGCCGCGCAGGAGGTCGCCCCGGACCGGATCCGGGTCGTCGACTCCGGTGCCATCGCGATGGGCCTCGGCTTCGCCGTGCTCGCCGCCGCCGGCGCCGCCGGCGCCGGCGCCACCGCCGACGACGTCGAGGCCGTGGCGGGTGCCGTCGCCGCACGGGCACGGGTCCTGTTCGCGGTGCAGGACCTGGAGCGGCTGCGTCGCGGCGGCCGGATCGGCGCCGCGTCCGCGCTGATGGGCACGGCCCTGTCGGTCAAGCCGATCCTGCACCTGCGCGACGGCCGGATCGCGCCGCTGGAGAAGGTGCGGACGGCCTCGCGCGCGACCGAACGGCTCGTCGCGCTCGCCGTCGCCGAGGCGGGTCCGGGGGCACACCTCGCCGTGCACCACCTCGGCGCCGAGGACCGGGCCGAGGACATCGCCGACCGGCTGCGTGAACAGCTGCCCGACGCCACGGAGGTGCACGTCTCCGAGGTCGGCGCCGTGATCGGGGCGCACGCGGGCCCGGGGCTGGTGGGGGTCGTGGTGGTGCCGGCGGGCCCCGCCGGTGTGTAGCACGGACCGCCGACGATCCGGCCGCGTCGTGGCCCACGGCAGCGCATCGGTCTCCAATCGATCGATCCGTCCACAGGCCCGGCATCGGCCGGTCGGAACGGGGGTGGCGCACCTAGCGTCGGGTGCGTGACCAGGACCGACGCCTCCCTCGACCCGGCCCGGCGGCTCGCCGGGATCGGGACGCGCGGGCGGGTGGACGCGGTCGCGGACCGGCTCGATCCCCCGACCGTCCCGTTGCCCGCGCTGCCGGTGGTTCCCGGCGCGTCCGGGCCACGTCCCGGACCACCGCCCGCCCACGGGCCGGGCGCCGTCGGGCCGTTCCCGCTCCACGCCCACCGCACTTCCGGGCCCGGGACGATGCCGTCCGCGTCCCGGCCCGGCGCCTGGCCCGGTGCGACGCCCCTCCGGCCCGACCCCGCCACCCTGCACGGCGCGACACCGGGCCGGCCCGATTCCGCCGCCCCGCACGGCCCGGCGCCGGTGTGGTCCGCCGATCCCTCCGCCGCGCACCGCGGAGCGACCGGCCCCGGCGCGCCGGAGGAGCCGGCACCGGTGTGGTCCGCCGACCCCGATGCCGGCCACCCCCTGGCCCTGCTGGGCCGGGACGATCCCGCACCGTCCGAGGAGCTCGGCGACGACGTCCCGCACGGCGGGCGGCCGTCGTGGCTGCGCCGCCGAGCCCAGCGGTGGCTGCCGCCGTCGCTGGCCGGGGCGCGGGTGGACCCGGGCCGCCCCGGTGCGCTCGCGCTGGTGGCGGTGGTGCTCGCCGGGGCGCTCGTCGCCGGGGTGGGTGTGTGGCTCGACCGTCCCACCGTGCAGCCCGTCGGCGGCCTGCCCGAGGTGACGGCGGTGCCCGGCGGGGCGGCGACGGGGGAGACGGACCGGTCCGCGGGCCCCGGCGGGCCGGCGCCCGTCGCGGCGGCACCGGTCACCGCGGGACCGCTCGTCGTGAGCGTCGTCGGGCGGGTCGCCCGGCCCGGCCTCGTCCGGGTCCCCGACGGCGCACGCGTCGCCGACGCCCTCGACGCCGCGGGCGGCGCGCTGCCCGAGGTCGACCTCGGCGCGCTGAACCTGGCCCGCCGCCTCGGCGACGGGGAACAGATCGCGGTCGGCGTCCCACCGGCGCCTGACGCCGCCCCGGTCCTGCCCGCCCCGGGCTCCGAGCCGGCGTCGGGCGCCGAACCGGGCGCGGCCGCCGCACCCGCCGCCCCCGGCGGGAAGATCGACCTGAACACCGCCTCCATCTCGGATCTCGACGCCCTGCCCGGCGTCGGCCCGGTCACCGCGAAGAAGATCATCGACTGGCGCAGCGCCAACGGGCGCTTCAGCCGGGTCGAGCAGCTGCGCGAGATCGACGGCATCGGCGAGCGCCGTTTCGCCCAGCTCCAGGAACTGGTGCGGGTGTGACCCGCGCCGGAGCCCGGCGGCCCGAACCGGTGCCCGGGGAGCGCGACGACGAGGGCACGGAGCAGCAGGAACGTCCCGCCCCACCCGACCTGCGCCTCGTCCCGGCCGCGCTCGCCACCTGGGCCGCCGTCCTCGCCGGGCTGCTCGGCGGCACCGCGGGTGGGATCACCGCCGCCGTCCTCGCGGCGCTCGCCCTGACGGTCACGCTGCTCCGTGCCCGGACCAGCGCCCGCGCCGCGGCGCCGTCCTCGATCGTGCTCGCCGCGGCCGGGTGCGCGCTCGTCGCGGCCGTCCTGGGCGCCGTCCACGCGGCCGCGCTGGCATCACACCCGCTGCACGGGCCCGCCGACCGCGGCGCCGCCGCCGAGGTCCGCGTCCGGCTCACCGACGACCCCCGGATCCTGCGCAGCACGACCGGTGGTGGCGACGAGTCCGGCGCCGCCCGGGCAATGGCGCTGGTCCCCACCGAGCTCGTCACGGCCACCGTCGGCGGCGGTCGCGCGACCACCGGCGGGAAGCTCCTGCTCCTGGCCCCGGCGGCGGAGTGGACCGGGCTGCTCCCCGGCCAGGAGGTCTCCGCCGCCGGGCTGCTCATGCCCGCACAACGTCCCGACCTCACCGTTGCCGTGCTGAAGGTCCGCGGCGCACCGCAGGACGTGACCGCGCCGCCGTGGTGGCAGACCGGGGCCGGGGCCCTGCGCGACGGCCTGCGCGACGCGGCGGTCTCCGCACTGCCCGAGGCGCCGGCAGGGCTGCTGCCCGGGCTCGCGATCGGGGACACCCGCGCCCAGCTCGCCGAGACCGAGCAGGACTTCCGGACCGCCGGGCTCGCGCACCTCACGGCCGTCTCCGGCGCCAACGTCGCGATCGTGACCGGGGCGGTGCTGCTCATGCTGCGCCTGTTCCGGACCGACCCGCGGATCGCGGCCGCGGTGGCGATGGTCGCCCTGGTCGGGTTCGTCGTGCTGGCCCGGCCGTCGCCGTCGGTGCTGCGGGCGGCGGTGATGGGCGGGGTCGTGCTCGTCGCGTTCGCCGCCGGCCGGGCCCGGTCCGCGGTGCCCGCGCTGGCGGTGGCCGTGCTCGGCCTGCTGCTGGCCGTCCCCGCCCTGGCCGTCGACGCGGGTTTCGTGCTGTCCGTCGTCGCCACCGGTGCGCTGGTGCTGCTCGGACCGGGGTGGACGGCGGCGCTGCGACGGCGTGGGCTGCCGTCCGGGCCGGCCGAGGCGCTGGTCGTCCCGGTCGCCGCGGCGCTGGCCACCGCACCGGTGATCGCCGGGCTCAACGGGGGAGTCGGGCTGGTCACCGTGGTGGCGAACCTGCTCGCGGCGCCCGCGGTCGCCCCCGCGACGGTGCTGGGCGTGCTCGGTGCGGTGCTGTCCGCGGTGAGCCCGGCCGCAGCGTGGTGCTGCGCCTGGCTGGCGGGGCCGTTCGTGTGGTGGCTGGTCGTGGTCGGGGACCGGGCCGCCGCGGTGCCCGGTGCCACCGTGCCGTGGCCCGCGGGCGCGGGCGGCGCGCTGCTGCTCACCGGGGTGCTCGTCGTGCTGCTGGCGATGGGCCGGGTGCCGCGCCTGCGGGCGCTGTTGCTGGCGCTGCTGATCGGGCTCCTCGTCGTCCTCGTCCCGACCCGGTTCGCCCCGCCCGGCTGGCCGCCCACCGGGTGGCGGATGGTGGCCTGCGACGTGGGTCAGGGCGACGCGCTCGTCCTCGCCACCGGCACCCCGGGGCACGCCGTCCTGGTCGACACCGGGCCGACCGACGACGCCGTCGACACCTGCCTGGACCGGCTCGGGGTCCGGGTCCTGGAGCTCGTGGTGATCACCCACTTCCACGCCGACCACGACGGCGGCCTCGCCGGCGCACTGCGCGGTCGGGCCGCGGGAGGGATCGCCGTCGGGCCGGTGCGGGAACCGGCGTCGGGGCTGCGCGAGATCACCCGGCACGCCGAGCGGGCCGGGGCTCCGGTAGTGGGGCTCGTGCGCGGGATGGAGCTGGGGTGGCCGGAGCTGCGCCTGCAGGTCCTCGGCCCGGTCCACCCGCCCCTGACGGTCGACGGCGGCGACGGGACGGCGGTGAACGACATCTCGCTGCTGCTGCGCGCCACCACCCCGGCCGCGACGATCCTGCTGACCGGCGACGCCGAACTGGCCGCCCAGGACGACCTGCTCCACTCCGGGGCCGACCTGCGGGCCGACGTCCTGAAGATGCCCCACCACGGGTCCCGCAAGGTGGTCCCGGACCTGATCACCGCCGTCGCGCCGCGTGCGGCGGTGATCAGCGTCGGCAACGGCAACAGCTACCGGCACCCCAACCCGGAGCTGGTGGACCGACTGGCCGGGGCAGGGATCGTCGTCGCACGCACCGACCGGTCCGGTGACCTGGCCCTGACCGGTGACGACCCGGCCGGGCTGACGGTGGTCGCGCGTGGCGACCCCCGTCCGGCTCCCGGCCGGCGGGGCCGGTCAGCCCCGGTTCGCCAGCGCCTCGCGGACCGCGGAGGACGTCGACGGCACGGTCGCCGTCGGGCCGACCTCGCCGGAGACGGCGTCGAGGGTCTTGAGCCCGTCACCGGTGATCATCAGGACGGTCTCGGCGTCGGGGTCGAGCGCCCCGGCCTCGAGCAGCTTCTTGGTGGTCGCGATGGTGACCCCGCCCGCGGTCTCGGCGAACACGCCCTCGGTGCGGGCCAGGAGCCGGATGCCGGCGACGACCTCCTCGTCGGACACGTGCCCGACCGAGCCGCCGGTGCGGCGCACCGAGTCGAGGACGTACGGGCCGTCGGCCGGGTTGCCGATCGCCAGCGAGCGCGCGATGGTGTCCGGCTTCTGCGGCTGGATCACGTCGTGACCGGCCTCGAAGGCCCGCGCGACCGGCGAGCAGCCGGTGGCCTGGGCGCCGAACACGGTGTAGGGGGTGGGCTCGACCAGACCCAGGGTGCCGAGCTCGGTGAACCCCTTGTCGATCTTGGTGAGCTGGGAGCCGGATGCGACCGGGACGACCACCTGCTGCGGGAGCCGCCAGCCGAGCTGCTCGGCGACCTCGTAGCCCAGGGTCTTCGAGCCCTCGGCGTAGTACGGGCGGACGTTGACGTTCACGAACGCCCAGTCCTCGTGCTCGGCGGCCAGCTCGGTGGCGAGCCGGTTGACGTCGTCGTAGTTGCCGTCGACGGCGAGCAGGGTGCCGCCGTAGACGGCGGTGGTGACGATCTTCGCCTGCTCCAGCGAGGACGGGACCAGCACGACCGAGTCCCAGCCGGCGCGGGCGGCCGCGGCGGCCACGGCGTTGGCCAGGTTGCCCGTGGAGGGGCAGCACAGCACCGAGAAGCCGAGCTCACGGGCGGCGGCGAGCGCGACGGCGACGACGCGGTCCTTGAACGAGTGCGTCGGGTTGCCCGTGTCGTCCTTGATCCAGATCTTGCGGACCCCGAGCGCGCGGGCCAGGTTGTCGGCCTCGATCAGCCGGGTCAGGCCGGGCTCGGTGTTCGCGTGCTGCTCGACGGTCGAGGGGACCGGCAGCAGGTCCTTGTAGCGCCAGATCGACTTCGGACCGGCCTCGATGGAGGCGCGGGTGACCTTCGGGAAGTCGTAGGCCACCTCGAGGGGGCCGAAACAGCGCGGACACGCGAACTCCGCGGCGAGCGGGGTCTCGTGGCGGCACTCGCGGCACGCGAGAGCGCGCGCGGAGCCCAGGTCGTAGGCAGAGGTGGTTTCGGGCGCAGCAGTGAGAGTCACGAGATCTCCTCATCTGTCCCGCCGGAGGTGGCGGGCCGGAATTGGCACCGTGTTCGTCGACGTCCTCGCCGCGCGGAATGCGCAGGTCTGGGCGGATCGTCGTGCGACGCCGGTTGCCGGGGCTTCAACGGGCCGTTCCCTCTGCCCCTCTGGATGAGCCATATGTGGTTGTGGTGCTCCGGACGCCGAGCGCCGGAATCGACGACGACGGTACGCGAACGGGGCACCGCACCGCCAGACGAGGTCGTCGTGCCGGGACGCGGCTCACCCGTTGTCGGGGGTGTGGGCCACCATGGGGGTGTGAGCAGCACGAGCGAACCGGGCCCGCTGCAGCTGGTCGTCGGGGACGAGGAGTTCCTGGCCGAGCGGGCGGTGTCCGACCTGGTCCGGCGCGCCCGGCAGCGCGATCCGGAGACCGAGCTGCGCCGCTTCCGCACCTCCGAGGTGGCACCCGGCGAGCTCGCCGGGCACCTCAGCCCCTCGCTCTTCGCGGAGGGCAGGGTGATCGTGCTCACTCATGGCCAGGATGCGAACAAGGACATGACCGCCGCCCTCGCCGACTACGTGAAGGACCCGGCCGACAGGATCGTTCTGGTGGTCCAGCACGCCGGGGGGGCGAAGGGCAAGGCGGTCCTGGACCTGATGCGCAAGGCCGGGGCGCACACCGTCACCTGCAACCGCATCACCCGCGCCGACGAGCGGTCGGACTTCGTGCGCGACGAGGTGCGCCGCCACGGCGGCACCATCACCCCCGGTGCGCTCGCGGTACTGGTCGAGGCGGTCGGGTCGGACCTGCGGGAGCTGGCGGCCGCGGCCGGGCAGCTCGTCGCGGACACCGGCGGCGCCGTGGACGAGGCCGGGGTGCGGCGCTACCACCGCGGCCGGGCGGAGTCCTCCGGCTTCGCGGTGGCCGACGCGGCGGTCGCGGGGGACCGGCGGGCGGCGATGGAGGCGCTGCGGTGGGCGCTGGTGCTCGGTGTCCCGCACGTCCTGATCGCCGACGCGCTCGCGGACTCGGTGCGCACCCTGGCCAAGGTCGGCTCGGCCGGGCGGGGAGACCCGAACCGGCTGGCCGGTGAGCTGGGCATGCCTCCGTGGAAGATCCGCAAGGCGCAACAGACGGTCCGGCAGTGGCGTCCGGAGCAGCTCGCCGTCGCCATCGCGGCGACCGCCCGGGTGAACGCCGACGTCAAGGGCGTCGCCGCGGACGCGGGGTACGCGTTGGAGAGAGCCGTGCTGGCGGTCGTGTCCGCCCGCACCCCGCGCTGAGCCCCGCGCCCGCAGCACGCGCACGGGCCCCGGCCCGGGAACGCGATCGGTCGAGGGACGTGTCCGGTGCGGGGACACGAGCGGTCCGGGGCCACGAAAGGTCCGGGGACACGAGCGGTCGGGGGACACGAACGGTCCGGGAAACACGACGACGGCGCCGCCCCGATGGGGCGGCGCCGTCGTGGGGGAACCGGGGGTGGCTCAGGCCTGGACGTCGTTGAGACGCTTGGCCAGCGCCGACTTGCGGTTCGCCGCCTGGTTCTTGTGGATGACGCCCTTGCCGGCCGCCTTGTCGAGGGCCTTGGCCGCCTTGCGCTGCAGCTCCACGACGTTGTCGGCGCCGGAGTCGGCGGCCTCGCGGAAGTGGCGGATCGCGGTCTTGACCGACGACTTCACCGACTTGTTGCGCTGCCGGCGCTTCTCGTTGGTCTTGACACGCTTGATCTGCGACTTGATGTTGGCCACGTCTGCCTCTGGTCTTCCTGCCTGCTGGTCGGCTGGTCTTGTGTACGTCCGGGTCCGCTCCGGCGGCACCGAACAGCATCACTGGAGAGAGGGTCCAGGCCGTTTCGGGCGAGCACGCCGAGCGCTCGACGCACAAGGTTACCAGCGGCGTCCTCGCCCCCTGTTCCGGGTCACCAGACGCGGTAGGGCAGGAACTTCCCGTTCAGCGTGATCACGGCTCGGTCGCCCTTCGGGTCGGCGACGCGCTGCAGGTCCAGCTCGAAGTCGATCGCGGACACGATGCCGTCGCCGAACTCCTCGCGGACCAGCTCGGAGATCGTCGTGCCGTACACCTGCACCATCTCCGAGAGGCGGTAGACCAGCGGGTCGGTGAGGTCCACCGCGGCCGCGCCGCGCTCCGGCGGGAGGGTGAGGGCGTCGACGACGTCGTCGTCCAGGTCCAGCAGGGAGCCTGCGGCCTCGGCCTGCTCGCGGGTCAGCGTCTGCTGCCCGAGCAGGGCCGAGGTGGACCACTCCAGCGAGCGGCCCAGTGCCTCGGCGATCTTGTCCCAGGTCAGGCCCAGCTTCTTCTTCCGGGCGAGCACGACACGCGCCGCGCTCAGCCGGTCGAGCGGGGGGACGGGGGTGACCGACACGGTGACTCCTCCGGGTTGGGGACTCGGCTCCTGGCCGTTCGATCTTGCGCGATCGGCCGCGTCGGGGCAACGCGGGGACGCCCGGCGTGAACAGCGTGTGACGACCTGCGGTGCCACCACGGCGGCCGCCCGGCCCGACATGGGACGATGGGTCCCAGTGCCCCGAGCCCCGAGTGCCCTGAGCACCCGAAGTGCCCGAAGCCCCACGCATGAGCGAAAGCCGAGTACAGCCGAGTGACGACGTACGCCGACCGCACGTTCACCCCGCCGGAGCGCATCCGGAACTTCTGCATCATCGCCCACATCGACCACGGGAAGTCGACCCTGGCCGACCGGATGCTGCAGGTCACGGGGGTACTGAGCGATCGTGACGCCCGGGCCCAGTACCTGGACCGGATGGACATCGAGCGCGAGCGCGGCATCACGATCAAGGCGCAGAACGTGCGGCTGCCGTGGACGGCGAAGAACGCCGACGGCGTCGAGACCGAGCACGTGCTGCACCTGATCGACACCCCGGGCCACGTCGACTTCACCTACGAGGTGTCCCGGGCGCTCGAGGCGTGCGAGGGCGCGATCCTGCTGGTCGACGCCGCGCAGGGGATCGAGGCGCAGACCCTGGCCAACCTGTACCTGGCCATGGAGAAGGACCTGCACATCATCCCGGTCCTCAACAAGATCGACCTGCCCGCCGCGGACCCGGAGCGCTACGCCGCGGAGATCGCGCACATCACCGGCTGCGAGCCGGAGGACGTGCTGCGGTGCAGCGCGAAGACCGGTGAGGGTGTGGAGGCGGTGCTGGACGCCGTCATCGCCCAGGTCCCCGCCCCGGTCGGCGACGCCGACGCGCCCGCCCGGACGATGATCTTCGACTCGGTCTACGACACCTACCGCGGCGTCATCACCTACATCCGCGTCGTCGACGGGAAGCTGTCGCCCCGCGAGAAGATCAAGATGATGTCCACCGGCGCCGAGCACGAGCTGCTCGAGATCGGCATCGTCTCCCCGGAGCCCAAGCCGTCCGACGGCCTCGGCGTCGGCGAGGTCGGCTACCTCATCACCGGGGTGAAGGACGTCCGCCAGTCCAAGGTCGGCGACACCGTCACCTCCAAGCGCAACGGGGCCACCGACCCGTTGACCGGCTACCGCGAGCCGCAGCCGATGGTCTACTCCGGGCTCTACCCGATCGACGGGTCGCAGTACCCCGACCTGCGCGAGGCGCTGGACAAGCTGCAGCTCAACGACGCCGCCCTCACCTACGAGCCGGAGACCTCGGCCGCGCTCGGCTTCGGCTTCCGCTGCGGCTTCCTCGGCCTGCTGCACCTGGAGATCACCCGCGAGCGGCTCGAGCGCGAGTTCGACCTCGACCTGATCTCGACCGCGCCCAACGTTGTCTACCAGGTCACCACCGACGACGGCGAGGAGATCGAGGTGACGAACCCCAGCGACTGGCCGGTGGGCAAGGTCGCCGAGGTCCGCGAGCCGATCACCAAGATCACCATCCTGGCGCCGTCGGAGTTCGTCGGCACCATCATGGAGCTGTGCCAGAGCCGGCGCGGCCAGCTCGGCGGGATGGACTACCTGTCCGAGACCCGCGTCGAGCTGCGCTACACGATGCCGCTCGGTGAGATCATCTTCGACTTCTTCGACAACCTGAAGTCGCGCACCCGCGGCTACGCCAGCCTCGACTACGAGGAGGCCGGCGAGCAGGTCGCCGACCTGGTCAAGGTCGACATCCTGCTGCAGGGCGAGGCCGTCGACGCGTTCTCCGCGATCGTGCACAAGGAGTCGGCGTACTCCTACGGCACCTCGATGGCGACCAAGCTCCGCGAGCTCATCCCGCGCCAGCAGTTCGAGGTGCCGATCCAGGCCGCCGTCGGCGCCCGGATCATCGCCCGCGAGACGATCCGCGCGATCCGCAAGGACGTCCTCGCCAAGTGCTACGGCGGCGACATCTCCCGCAAGCGCAAGCTGCTGGAGAAGCAGAAGGAGGGCAAGAAGCGGATGAAGACGATCGGCCGCGTCGACGTCCCGCAGGAGGCCTTCGTCGCCGCGCTGTCCACCGGGGGCGGTACGGCCACCGAGAAGCCCAAGAAGTAGCCCCGGACGCGAAGCGGGCCCGACTCCCAGCGGGGGAGTCGGGCCCGACGTGTACGTGGTGGGGGGCGGGGAGCGCGGGGGCCGGTTACATGGCCAGGCCTGCCCGGGGGCCGGGGATCGGCCCGTCGCACGGCGCGGGCCGGGCGGCGGGGGCACGGCGCGGCGACAGGATGCGCTGCACCCGCTGGCAGACGGACTCGACGACCGTCCGTCCCTCGGCAGACAGGTGCACCAGCACACGGCGCCGGTCGAGCGGGTCGGCCGACCGGTAGGCCAGCTTCTTCTCGACGAGGCGGTCCACGATCCGGGTGGCCGTGGGGGCGGGCAGCGACGTGTGTCCCGCGACCTCGCCCATGCTGCGGCCGGTGCCGCGGGCGAGCATCAACAGGACGCGCCAGCCGTCACGGCTGACGTCCGTCGAGGACGGGTTGGTGGACAGGGCTGTGGCCACGGCGTGGTCGACCCGGTCCAGGAACTCGACGATACCCGCGGCTCCAGGCGTCGGGGCAGCCATGGTGGCAGTCCCCGACGCCCGTCGACTGAAAGGCTCGGTCACGATGACGCACTGTACTTGCCGAACGGGCGAAATCCGACCCTGTCCTGGGCAAACGTCCCCCGAGCGCCGGGCGGTCGTCACGCAGCGATGACCGACAGGGCGACGACCAGGCATTTCGTAGACCGCTTGACGTGACCCAACGACATCACGAATGCATCACACCCGGATCTCGTAACGGATCAGCGGGTCAGGACGATCTTCCCCGCCGTCCGCCCCGCGGACATCGCCTCGAACGCCTCCTTCGCGGAGTCCATCGGCAGTTCGGTCCCGATCTCCGGCGTGATCCCGGCCGTCGCGACGAAGTTCATGAGATCCACGAGCTCCTGCCGCGTCCCCATGGTCGAGCCGACCACCTCGAGCTGGAGGAAGAACAGCCGCTGGAGGTCCGCGGGCGGGTTCGGGCCCGAGGTGGAGCCGCAGATGACGATGCGGCCACCGGGGCGCAGCGCCCGCATGGAGTGCTTCCAGGTGGCCTCGCCGACCGACTCCATGACGGCGTCGACCTTGCCCGGCAGCTTCGCGCCGGACTCGAAGGTGGCGTGCGCGCCGAGCCGCTCGGCCAGCGCGCGCTTCTCCTCGTCGCGGCCGGTGACCCACACCTGGAGGCCCGCGGCGCGGCCCAGCTGGATCAGCGCCGTCGAGACGCCGCCGGAGGCACCCTGGACGAGCACGGTCTGGCCGGGCTGCAGGCCCGACTTGGTGAACAGCATCCGGTAGGCGGTCAGCCAGGCGGTGCCGAGCACGGCGCCCTGGCCGGGGGTGAGGCCCTTCGGGGCGGGGACCGCGTTGCGTGCCGGGACGATCACCGTGTCGGCCATCGTTCCCTGGTGGCGCTCGGTGAGCAGGGTGCGCTTCGGGTCGAGGGTCTCGTCGCCGCGCCAGTCTGGGTCCCCGATGATCGGGTAGAGGACGACCTCGGTGCCGTCGTCGAGGGTCCCGGCGCCGTCGCAGCCGAGGATCATCGGGAACTGGTCGGGCTTGATGCCGACCCCGCGCAGCGTCCACAGGTCGTGCATGTTGAGGCTGGCGGCGGAGACGGTGACGGACACCCAGCCGTCGGGGACCTCCGGGTCGGGCCGCTCGCCCACGACGAGGGAGTCGAGGGGAGCGTCGGCGTTGGGCTCCTGCGCGTAGACAGCGAACATGGCCCCGAACCTAATGCCTGGGCGCGGGGACTACCGTGTGGAGTGTGCGCACGATCATCGACGGCTGGGACGCGTTCGAGCTGTGGCTCACCGGCCTGCCGTTCGTGGTGCAGGTCGTCTTCGTGACGGTGGTGGTCCTGCCCGCGTGCGCGCTGGTCGCGATCGGGGCCGCCCGCGCCACCCGGCGCTTCGACACGCCCCGCGGGCGCCGCGACGGCGGGGCCTGAACACTCAGACCGGCTGGGCCGCCAGCGCGGTCAGGGCCTCCGAGCAGCCCGCGTCGACGCGCAGGTCGGCGAGCTCGTCGCCCCGGGTCGCCCCGCGGTTGACGATCACGACCGGCACCTCCGCCCGGTGGGCGGCCCGGACGAACCGCAGCCCCGACATGACGCTCAGCGAGGACCCGGCGACGAGCAGTGCACCGTCCTCGGGGGTCAGCGTGGCGACCATCGCGTAGCACCGCGCCACCCGGTCCTTCGGCACGTTCTCCCCGAAGAACACGACGTGCGGCTTGAGGACCCCGCCGCAGGACGCGCACGGCGCGATCCGGAACCCGTCGGTGATCTCCACCGCGGCGTCGCCGTCCGGGGCGGTCTCGACCTGCGCGCTGTGCGCCTCGGTGAAGCCGGGGTTCAGTGCGGTGAGCCGGGCCGCCAGTGCGTCGCGGGCGGTGATCCGCCGGCAGTCCAGGCAGACGACCTCGTCGATGCGCCCGTGCAGGTCGACGACGCCGCGGCTGCCGGCCACCGTGTGCAGGCCGTCGACGTTCTGCGTGACCAGCCCGTCGACGACGCCCGCCGCCCCCAGCGCGGCCAGCGCGCGGTGCCCGGGGTTGGGGTCGGCGCGGCGCATCCGGGCCCAGCCGACGTGGCTGCGCGCCCAGTACCGCCGCTGCGCGGCCTCCCCGGAGACGAACTCGGAGTAGGTCATCGGGTTGCGCGGGCGCGAGCCCGGGCCGCGGTAGTCCGGGATGCCGGAGTCGGTGGACAGCCCGGCCCCGGTGAGGACGACCAGGCGCCGCCCGGCGAGCAGATCCAGCGCCGCACCCGGGTCGGTGGTGACGACGGGGACGCTCATGCCTTCCAGGGTAGGCCCGTCCGGCGGCACCTCGCGCTCCGATGGACCGCCCCCGCCCCCGCCGCCCCTCCGCTCCACCTCTCGCTCCGCCGAGCCCCCCCGCCTGCCGCACGCCTCTCGCCCCGCCGCGCGTCCTCGGCCCCGCCGGGGCGCTGAACCTGCCCGCCGAGTGGTACGCGGTGCACCCGTCGGGGCCGGTCCCGGGTCCGTGGTGTGCCACTCGGCGCACCCCGGCGACCGGGTCGGTTCGCGATCGCACACCGGGGACGCCGAACGTCCCCGCCCGGCGCGGTGTCCCCGGATCCTGCGTCGGTGGACGTGCCGGGGTGGCCCCTGATCTTCCGCGGCTCGGCCGCTGTCCGAGCCGGTCTCGTGACGGCGCGACGGCTGCAGGGGCCGGCGTTCGTCCGGGTGCTGCCCGACACCTGGGCCGCCCGGCACCTCGTCCCGCTCGGGCACGCCGACCGGTGCCGGGCGGTGTCCCGCTGGTCCGGCGGTCGCGGGGTGATCGCGGGATGGGCCGCGGCGGAGCTGTCCGGTGCCCCGTGCGCGCCGGCCGGGGCGCCGGTCGAGGTGGTGCTCCCGGTCCGGGCCCGGGCCCCGGCCGGGGTGCGCGTGCGCCGCGACCGGCTGCATCCCGGTGAGATCGGGTGGTGCGACGGGGTCCGGGTCACCACGCCCTTGCGCACCGCGTTCGACCTCGCCCGTGGGGAGGACGAGACCGACGCCGTCGTCGCGGTGGACGCGCTGGCGTTCCGGCACGGGTTCTCCCCGGACCTGCTGCTGCACTTCGCGGTCCGCTACCGGGGCCTGCGCGGGGTGTCCAGGATTCCCGGCGTCCTCGGGCTCGCCGACCGGCGCGCCGCGTCCCCACCCGAGACCCGGCTGCGGTTGCTCCTGGTGCGGGCCGGGCTGCCGAGACCGCAGGCCCAGCACCCGGTGCTCGACGACGTCCGGCGCCGCGCGGTGTGGCTCGACCTCGCCTACCCCGCGGTCCGCGTCGGCATCGAGTACGAGGGCGCCGACCACACCGGCCCCGACCGGGTCCTGCGCGACGCCGCTCGGGTGACCCGCCTCGTCGACGTCGGGTGGCGGATCTACCGCTACACCCGGTTCGACATGCGCGACGAGCCCGGGCGCATCGTCGCGGAGATCGGTCGGGCTCTGGACCACGCGCCGAGTGGTACGCCGTGAACCCGCCCCAGGGGGTCCGAGGTACCTGATGTGCTACTCGCCGGGCCCGGGGCGGGGCCAGGCGGGGCGAGCGAGGCCGGGGCCGGCCAGGGCCGCGGGGCACGGGGCTCAGTCCTGCGGCACCCAGGACGGCGTCCGCTTCTCCCCGAAGGCCCGGATGCCCTCCTGCCCCTCCTCGGAGGCGAAGTAGGACGCGGACAGCGTGTTCATCGCGGCGAAGTCGTCGCTCATCGTCGTCGGGCGCTCGCGCCGCAGCATCGCCTTCGTCCCGGCCAGGGCACCGGGTGCACCGAGGCGCAGCATCCCGGTGTAGCGGGCCACCTCGTCGTCGAGGGCCTCGGCCGGGACGGCGCTGTTGATCAGCCCGACGGCCACCGCGCGCCGCGCGTCGAAGGTCTCCCCGGTGAGGAAGAGCTCGTGCGCGGCGCGGGCGGACAGCCGGGGCAGGACGGTCACCGAGATGACCGCGGGCACCACCCCGATCCGGACCTCGGAGAACGCGAAGGTGACCGACTCGGCGGCGACGGCGATGTCGCACGCCGCCACGATCCCGACCCCGCCGGCGCGGGCCGGCCCCGACAGGCGGGCGACGACCGGCTTCGGGGAGTCCCACAACGTGGTCAGGATCCGCGGCACCTCGGTGACACCCTGCTGCTCGGCGCCCGCGCCCCGCGACTCCCGCAGGTCCATGCCCGCGCAGAACACCGTGCCGGTGTGGGTCAGCACGATCACCCGCACCGCGTCGTCGGCGATCGCCGCGTCGAGGTGCGCGATCAGCTCCCGGCGCAGCTGCGCCGAGAGTGCGTTGCGGTTGCGCGGGGAGTCCAGGGTGATGGTCGCGATTCCGGCCTCGACGGCCAGGTGGACGAGTGCGGGGGAGTCGACGGTGTCTGCCACCCCCGCAGACTAGGACCTCAGGCCTTCGTCCAGGTGCTGGTGATCGACACCCCGGCCAGGGCGAACAGCTGCGACACCGGGCAGCGTCGCTCGGTCTCACTGGCGAGCTGCGCGACCTGCTCGTCGGTGCCGTCGGTGGTGATGACGGCGTCGATCCGCAGGTTCTGGAAGGTGGTCTCGCCGTCGCGGTGGGTGCCGGTGGTCATCGTCGTCGGGTTGAAGTCGGCGGCGACGTCGAAGCGCACGTGCTCGATCGTGATGCCGAGCTCCTTCGCGACGATCGAGCTGGTGACCTGGTTGCACGACGACAGCGAGGCGAGGGTGTAGGCGAGCGGGCTGGGGTGCTCGTCCTTGCCGCCGAAGGCGGGGTAGGCGTCGGTCTCGATGACGTAATCGGCGCCGTCGACCGCGACGGTCTGTGCGACGCCGGTGCCCTGACCGCTGACGGCGAAGGTGACGAGGGGCATGGGTGAACTCCCAGGGGTGCGATACGTGTGCGCGGGCGGCGGATCAGGGGCGGCGGTTCAGAGGCGCGGACAGAGCGCCCCGGCCGTCCGGGCGAGGTCGATGTGCAGCCTCCGCACGAGCGCGATCACGACGCCAGTGAACCGCACCGAACGGTTGTGCGCGACGTGACGGAGCCGACCGAACCGGCGACGCCCGTGGTCCGATGTGTGCGGTGGCGCCCGCCGCCGGGAGAGGGCTACGCTCGTAAACGGAGATTGCTCCGTTTACGGGAGGACAGCTGTGAGGATCGGACTGCACATCGCGGACTTCACCTACCCGGCCGGCCCGGCCGGGCTGGCCGACGACCTGTCCCGGATCGCCGCCGCGGCCGAGGAACAGGGCTTCGCGCGGGTGAGCGTCATGGACCACCTCTGGCAGATCCGGCCGGTCGGACCGGTCGAGACCGACATGCTCGAGGCCTACACCGTGCTCGGCTACCTGGCGGCCCGCACCGAGAAGGTCGACCTGCTGGCCTGGGTGACCGCGGTGACCTACCGCGACCCGGGTCTGCTGGTGAAGGCCGTGACCACTCTGGACGTGCTGTCGAAGGGCCGCGCGATGCTGGGCATCGGCGCCGCCTGGAACGACGAGGAGGCCACGGGGCTCGGACTGTTCTTCCCGTCGACGGCGGAGCGGTTCGAGCGGCTGGAGGAGACGCTGCGCATCGCCCGGCAGATGTGGAGCGACGACGACGGCCCCTTCGAGGGCACCCACTACCGGCTCGGCGCCACGCTGAACACGCCGCAGCCGCTGCGCAGGCCGCACCCGCCGATCCTGATCGGCGGTGGTGGGGAGAGGAAGACGCTGCGCCTGGTCGCGCAGTACGCCGACGCGTGCAACCTGTTCGGTGGCCCCGAGCTGGAGCGCAAGCTGGACGTGCTGCGCACCCGCTGCGAGGAGATGGGGCGCGACTACGACGAGATCGAGAAGACGGTCATGACGCGGCTCGACCCGGCCGATCCGAAGGCGGCGGTCGAGGAGCTGCGCGGCTATGCGGCACTCGGCGTGCAGCACGTGCACACCATGGTGCCGGACGTGGCGGCGATCGAACCGTTGCGGGTGTTCGGGTCGGAGATCATCCCGGCGGCCGCCGAGCTCTGACCCGTTCGGTCAGCCGCCGGGTTGGCGGGGCATCGTCCGGAGGATCGCGACCTGCTGGTCCAGCTCGGCCGTGATCAGCTCGGCGTGCAGGCCGGCGGAGGCGCCGTCGTGTGCGGCGAGCGCGCGGTGGCGGCGCACCAGATCGTCGATCGAGTCCAACAGCCGGTCCACGGTCGAGCGGCCGGCCTGGGGTGCCGGGGTCTCCACGGGTGGGGGAGCCTCGGGCAGGGGGTGGATCAACTCTGCGGTCATGCGACGTTCTCCGTTGAACGTGTCGGGGTCGGGGCGTGTCATGCGCAGTCGTTCCTGGTCTCTCGAACTCCGTTGTACCCGCTTCAACGCGCTTTTACTGCGCGTAGAACACCGGTGCGACACAGGACACGGTGACCGGGTGCGCCGGCGCGGTGACCGGTCGTGATCATCGCCTGTCAGGGGCCGGTCGGCGCGGTCGGCGGGCGAACGGAGGGTGGTCGTCGCGCCGGTCATGGAAACGCCGGGTGACGAGCCGGTGACGGTTCGTTGCGACACCTGTACCCGAAAGGGTGACGCAACCTAGCGTCCGGCCCATGATCATTCGACCGGATGCGCGGTCCGGGCTGCGTGCCCTGATCGTCGGGGCGCTCGTCGCCGTACTGGCCGTCCTCGGCCTCGCCCTGCCCGCCGCGGCCGTCGCTGCACCCGCCCCGGCCGTGCCGGCCGCCGTCGCCGCTCCCGCCGCCCCGGCCGCCGTGCCGGGGGAGGAGGAGTCCGGGCTGCCGGTGCGGGCGCTGTCGTCGCTGCCGCCGGAGGCCACCGACACCTACCGGCTGATCCGCTCCGGCGGGCCGTACCCGTACCGCCAGGACGGGACGACCTTCCAGAACCGGGAGGGGATCCTGCCCGCGAAGTCCTCGGGCTACTACAAGGAGTTCACCGTGACGACCCCCGGGTCGAGCACCCGCGGTGCCCGGCGGATCGTCACCGGATCGGGCGGGGAGTACTACTACACGGCCGACCACTACGCCTCGTTCGTCGTGGTAGACGTCTCGAGGTGAGCACCCTTCCCCGTGAGAGCGCCGGAACCGCCCCCGCCGTCGACGCGGCCCGGGGGCGGGCCGGTGGCTCCGGTCTCGTCGCCGTCGTCGAGGGGGCCGCGGACCGCACCGCGGTCCTGTCCGCCCTCGGCCGGGCGCTGAGCTTCCCCGAGTACTACGGCCACAACCTCGACGCGCTGGCGGACTGCCTGGGTGACCTGTCCTGGCTGCCCCCCGGGCCGGTCGAGCTCGTCGTCGCCGACGGGCCGCTCGCCGCGGCCGATCCCGGGACCCACGCGGCCGTCCTGGAGATCCTCGCCGAGGCCGTCGAGACGACGGCGGGCACCGACCGGCCGTTGCGGGTCACCCTGGCGGGTCCGGCGACCTGACCGCGACGCCCCGGAATCCCAGGGGTGCGGCACGACGTTGACCCCGGGGAACGGTCCGTGACGGGTGGCCGTGGACGGGGAGGCGACCTACCGTGGACGTCATGGGTCTCCGGCTGGTGAGGCGCAGGCACGTCGACCTGTGCCGCCTGCGGTGGGCGCCGTGAGGGGTCGTCCCCCTCCGCCCGCCGACCCAGGAGCGCCCCCATGTCCCGTAGTCCGCACGCCCCGTCCGTCGTGATCGTCGGCGCCGGCCCCCGCGGGGCCGGCGTGCTCGAGCGGATGGTCGCGAGTGCCCCCGAGCTGCTGCCCGACGCCCTCGCGGGACCCGGCGTCGACGTCCACCTCGTCGACCCGTTCCCGGCCGGGGCGGGCCGCATCTGGCGGCACGCGCAGTCCCCGCTGCTCGCGATGAACTCGATGGCCGCTGACGTCACGATGTGGACCGATGACTCGGTCGTCTGCGACGGCCCGGTGGCGCCCGGCCCGTCGTTCTGGGACTGGGCACGGGACCTGCGCGAGCACGGTGACCCGGTTGACGAGCTCGGTCCGGAGCTCGCCGACGAGCTGGCGCAGGTCACGGCGTCGACGTTCCCGTCGCGGCGGCTGCAGAGCCACTACCTCGCCGCGGTGCTGCGCGAGGTCGTCGCGCGGGCGCCGGCCGGGATGCGGGTGCACGTGCACCGCAGCACCGCCGAAGCCCTCGACGAGGCCGACGGCCGGCAGGTCGTGACCCTCGCCGATGGCACCGTCCTGCGCGGCGACGCCGTCGTCCTGGCCTCCGGGCACCTCGACGCCACCCCCACCGACGACGAGATCGCGCTCGCCGCCCGCGCCGCCGAGCTCGGCCTGCGCTACCTGCCCCCGGAGCAGACCTCGGACTCCGACCTCTCGGTCATCGCCCCGGGCGAGACCGTGCTGGCCCGTGGGCTGGGGCTGGCGTTCGTCGACCTCGTGGTGCTGTTGTTCGAGGGCCGCGGCGGGCGCTTCGTGGCCGACCCGGACGACACCGACGCGGACCGGCTGCGCTACGAGCCGTGCGGGCGGGAGCCGGTGCTCGTCGGCGGGTCCCCGCGCGGTGCGACCTACCACTCCAAGCCCGAGTACCAGCTGCAGGCCGGGCGTCCGCCGCTGCTGCGGTTCCTCGGTCCCGAGGTCACCGACGCCCTGATCGCCTCCGGCGGCCCGGTCGACGTCGCCACCCAGGTGTGGCCGCTGATGGCGAAGGAGATCGGCTGGGGCTGGTACCACGAGCTGTTCGTCGGCCACCCCGACCGTGTCCGCGCCGGGTGGGACGAGTTCGCCGAGCGCTTCGCCGCCGTCGCGCACGGCTCGCCCGAGGAGACGGCGCTGATCGCCGAGCTGGTGCCCGACCCGCTCGACCGCCTCGACCTCACCGCGCTGGACCGGCCGCTCGACGGCGTGCACGCCCCGGACCTGGAGACGCTGCAACCGCTGGTGCGCGAGCGCATCGCCGAGGACCTGCGCCAGCACGTCGACGAGCGGCACACCCCGCACCTGGGCGCGTTCGTCGCGATGCTGTCGGTCTACACCGAGACCACCCGCCTCGCCGGGGCCGGGGTGCTCTCACCGCGCTCGCGGGCGCGGGACCTGCCGTGGTGGCAGTCGTTCTTCAACTCCGTCGCCTCCGGCCCGCCGGGGTTCCGGGTCCGCCAGATGCTCGCGCTCTCCCGCGCCGGGTACCTGCGGTTCCTCGGGGCGGGGATGACCGTCGACGTCGACGCCGACGGGTTCCACGCCACCAGCACCACCCTCGCCGGGGCGGAGCCGGTCACCACCCGGGTGCTGGTCGACGCCCGGCTGCCCGACCCGAGCCTCTCGCGCACCGTGGACGGGCTGCTGGGCGGGCTGCTCGCCCGTGGTGAGGCCGTCGAAGAGGTGCTGTACGACGACGACGGCGCCCCGCTGCGCAACACCGGACTGCTGTCGGTCCGCCCGGCCGACGGCGCACTGCACACCGCGGACGGCGGGGTGCACGAGCGACGGTTCGCGGTCGGGCCGCACACCACGGTCAAGGTCGCCGGGGCGTTCACCCGGCCCGGGATGAACGCGCAGAGCCTGCGCTACAACGACGCCGTCGCCCGGGCCGTGCTGGGGGCCCTGCCCGGCGCCGCGGCCCGCGCCGTGCCGGCGGCCTGAGCCGTCCCGCCCGGTTTGTGCCCCGGGCGGGCACCCGGCCCCAGACCGTCAGACCGGAGAACAGCAGGACCGCCAGCCCGAGGTCGACGGGCAGGTCGACCCCGGTCGCCGCGGCGAACACCCCGATCGGGCGCCATCCGGCCTCCCGGCCCGTAGAGGAGGTCAACCGGTGGAGACCGGCTGCTCCTGGTCGACCGGCGTCGCCGCGTCCTCGGTCCGGCTGCGGCGCAGCCGGGTGACCGCCGCACCGATCGCCAGCGCCCACAGCACGAGGATGACGGCGTAGACGGCCGCGGTCACCGCCCCGCTCGCGTCGGCGGCCCGCAGCAGCGTCCGGGCGTTGGTGAGGATGATGACGCCGCCGACCGCCGAGCCCAGGACCGGCGCCGGGATGCGGGTGACGAGCCAGGCGGCCAGCGGCGCGGCCAGCACCCCGCCGATCAGCAGCCCGCCGATGGTGGAGGGGTCGAGCACCTCGTGGCCGAGCCCGACGAGGAACCCGGCGCTCGCGGCGAGCGCCACCAGGAACTCCGAGGCGCTGACCGAACCGACGACGGTGCGCGGTGCGGTACGTCCGGCGCCGAGCAGGGCCGGGGTGGAGACCGGGCCCCACCCGCCGCCGCCGGACGCGTCGACGAAGCCGGCGACCAGGCCGAGCGGGGACAGGAAACGGGCGCCGTGCGGGGAGGTGCGGGCGGTGGCGACCTTCGGCGGCCGCACGCTGAAGCGCAGCAGGACGTAGACGCCGAGGGCGAGCAGGATCCCCGACATGAACGGGGCGGCGTTCTCGGTGGACAGGGCCGACAGCAGCGTCGCTCCCAGGAACGCGCCGATCGCACCCGGCACGCCCAGCTTGAGCACGAGCTTCCAGTCGACGTTGCCGAAGCGCCAGTGCGAGGCGCCGGAGGCGAGCGTGGTGCCGACCTCGGCCAGGTGCACCGAGGCGCTCGCGGTGGCCGGGTTGATCCCGGCGAAGACCAGCAGCGAGGTCGAGGTGATGCCGTAGGCCATGCCGAGCGCGCCGTCGACCAGCTGGGCTGCGAGGCCGACGAGGGCGAAGACGATGAGTGTGGGCACGGACGATCCTTCCCGGACTGCCGGTGGACGCGGTCCCGGGCCCCGGCGCGTCCCGGTGGGGGACGCGGGTGCGGGGCGGCCGCGGTTACGGTGACCGGTGGTGTGGTGGGGTGGCGCTCGGCGCCGTGGGACGGGTCAGCGAGCGCGACAGAACTCGTCGAACGCGTCGAGCCGGCGCGACGGCCAGAACCGCTCGAGGTGCGCGACGAGGTGCCAGGACACCGCCGGATCCGCCTGCGAGCGCCCGGGTGACAGGACCCGGTCGGCGGGCGTGGCGGTCGTGGTCACCGATCCATGGTGGAACGCGAGCGGGGCGTCGACAAGCCGACGTCCGCAGGTCGGGACCGCGGTGAAGGTGTCCGGACAACTGCTGTGACCAGCTGATGTCCGGGTGGATGCGGGGACGACCCGCTGTCGTGGGCCACGGCTGTGACCCGACACACCGGGGCCGGTCCGGACACCGTCCGCCGTCGCGGGGCCAGGGACGACCGCGGCCCCGCACCCGGAGCGGGTGCGGGGCCGTCGGGCGTGGTCACCGTCAGCCGGCGGCCGGCACCGCCGCGAGCGGGTCGCCCACCAGCCCGGCGGCGAGTGTGTTGCCCGTCGGCGGGTCGATCAGCAGGAACCCGCCGGTGGTGCGGACGCGGGCGTAGGCGTCGACCGGCAGCGGGTCGGCGACGCGCAGCGACACCCGTCCGATGTCGTTGATCTCCAGCTTCTCCGGGGCGGGGGCGTAGGACACCGTCTCGGTGTCCAGCCGCGACCCCAGTGTCCCGACGATCACCTGGGTGGTGCGGGTGCCGTGCTTGAGCAGCAGCCGCGCGCCGGGCAGCAGCGGCTTCTCGGCCAGCCAGCACAGCGTCGCGTCGATCTCGGAGGTGACCTCCGGGACGTCGGACGCGGCCGCGATCAGGGCGCCGCGGGGGGCGTCGATGTCGTCGGCGAGCAGCACCGTCACGCTGAGTCCGGCCCCGGCGGCGGCCAGCGGGCCGTCGGCGGTCCGGACCTCGGAGATGGTGGTGCGGTGCCCCTCGGGCAGGACGACGACCTCGTCGCCCGGACGGACGGTGCCCGAGGCGACCTGGCCCGCGTAGCCGCGGTAGTCGTGGAGCTCGTCCGTGCGGGGCCGGATCACGTACTGGACCGGCATCCGGAACGGGGCCGTGGTGTCCGGGCCCTCGACCGGGACCGACTCCAGGTGCTCCAGCAGCGTCGGCCCGGTGTACCAGGGCGTCCGTTCGCTGCGGAACGCCACGTTGTCCCCGACCAGCGCGGACACCGGGATGACCTGCACCGCGGCGTCGTCGAAGCCCAGCGAGCGGGTGAGCTCGGTGAACTCGCGCTCGATGTCGGCGATCTTGGCCTCGTCGTACTCGATGAGGTCGATCTTGTTGATCGCCAGGACCAGACGTGGGACGCGCAGCAGCGACAGCACCGCTGCGTGCCGGCGGGTCTGGGAGACCACGCCGTTGCGGGCGTCGACCAGCAGCACCGCCAGCTCGGCGGTGGAGGCGCCGGTGACCGTGTTGCGGGTGTACTGCACGTGACCCGGGGTGTCGGCGAGCACGAACTCCCGCGTCGGCGTGCCGAAGTAGCGGTAGGCGACGTCGATGGTGATGCCCTGCTCGCGCTCGGCACGCAGGCCGTCGACGAGCAGCGACAGGTCCGGGGTGGACATCCCCTTGTCGACCGAGGCGCGCTCGACGGCCTCGATCTGGTCGGCCAGCACCGACTTGGTGTCGTAGAGCAGGCGCCCGACCAGGGTGGACTTGCCGTCGTCGACGGAGCCGGCGGTCGCGAAGCGCAGCAGGGACCGGGAGGTGGTGTCGGCAGTGCCCGTCATCAGAAGTAGCCCTCCTTCTTCCGGTCCTCCATCGCGGCCTCGGACAGCCGGTCGTCGGCCCGGGTCGCGCCACGCTCGGTGAGTCGCGACGCGGTGACCTCGGCGATGACCTCGTCGAGGGTGGTGGCGGTGGACTCGACGGCGCCGGTGCACGAGCCGTCGCCCACCGTGCGGTAGCGGATCGACCTGCGCTCCAGCTTCTCGCCGTCGCGCGCTCCGCCCCAGGGGCCCTCGGCGAGCCACATGCCGTCGCGCTGGAACACCTCGCGCTCGTGCGCGTAGTAGATCGACGGCAGCTCGATGCCCTCGCGCCGGATGTAGCGCCAGACGTCGAGCTCGGTCCAGTTGGAGATGGGGAACACCCGGACGTGCTCGCCGGGGGCGTGCCGTCCGTTGTAGAGGTTCCACAGCTCCGGGCGCTGCTTGCGCGGGTCCCAGCGGCCGAACGCGTCGCGCAGGCTCATGATCCGCTCCTTGGCCCTGGCGCGCTCCTCGTCGCGTCGGCCACCGCCGAACACGGCGTCGTAGCGGTGCTCGGCGATCGCGTCGAGCAGCGGCTGGGTCTGCAGCGGGTTGCGGGTGCCGTCGGCGCGCTCGACGAGCCGGCCGTCGGCGAGGTAGTCCTCGACGCGGGCGACGTCCAGGCGCAGCCCGTGCTGCGCGGCGACCCGGTCCCGGAACTCGATGACCTCGGGGTAGTTGTGCCCGGTGTCGACGTGCAGCAGACCGAACGGCACCTTGGCCGGCGCGAACGCCTTGATCGCCAGGTGCACCAGCAGTGTCGAGTCCTTGCCACCGGAGAACAGGATCACCGGGCGGTCGAACTCGCCGGCGACCTCGCGGAACACGTGGATCGCCTCGGACTCCAGGGCGTCGAGCGCGTCCAGGGCCGGGGTCGTGACGGCGGGGGTCACGGCGGTCTCCTCCAGGGCGGTCATGCGTGCAGCCCGCACTCGGTCTTGGCGCGACCGGCCCAGCGACCGGAGCGGGGGTCCTCGCCGGGCTTCGGCTTCGCCGTGCAGGGGGCGCAGCCGATGCTCGGGTAGCCGGCGTCGACCAGCGGGTTCACCAGGATCCCGTGCTCGGCGATGTAGGCGTCCATGTCCTCGTCGGACCAGGCGGCGATCGGGTTGACCTTCACCAGGCCGAACTTCTCGTCGTAGGTGACCAGCGGGGTGTTCGCCCGGGTCGGGGCCTCCACCCGGCGGACGCCGGTGACCCAGGCGTCGTAGCCGGACAGGGTCCGCTCCAGCGGGACGACCTTGCGCAGCGCACAGCAGCGGTCCGGCTCGCGGGCGAACAGGTCCTTGCCGTACTCGGCGTCCTGCTCGGCGACCGACTGGTCCGCCTGCGCGTTCACGATGCGCAGCTGCGGGTAGACGGCGTCGACCGCGTCGCGGGTGCCGATGGTCTCCGCGAAGTGGTAGCCGGTCTCCAGGAACAGCACGTCGACGTCCGGCTTCGCCCGCTGGGCGAGGTCGACCAGGACGGCGTCCTGCATGTTGGAGGCGACGATCAGCCGGTCGCCGAAGGTCTCCGCGGCCCAGGCGAGCACCTGCTCGGCGGTCGCGTCGGGACCGAGGTCGGCGGCACCGCGCTCGGCGGTGGCCCGCAGGTCGGTCTCCAGGGCAACACTCATGATTCCGCTCCCGAGGTCTCGGGGACGCCGATCCCCACGAAGGTCACGACGAAGGTGCGCAGGCAGCCGGCGCACCACCAGGCGGCGCCGGGGACCTTGTCCGACCGTTCGGCCGGACGCAGGTCCTCCTCGCCGCAGTACGGGCAGTAGAACGTCGCGGCACGCTCGCTCATTTCAGGTCCGCCTCGTCGGCCCGCAGGACCCACTGGGCGAAGCGCTCGTCGCCGTCGCGCTGCTCGGCGAAGCGGCGCACGATCCGCTCGACGTAGTCGCCCAGCTCGGCGCTGGTGACCTTGAGCCCGCGCAGCTTGCGACCGAACCCGGAGTCCAGCCCGAGGCCGCCGCCCAGGTGCACCTGGAAGCCCTCGACCTGGTTGCCGTCGGCGTCGGTGACGATCTGGCCCTTCAGGCCGATGTCGGCGACCTGGGTGCGGGCACAGGCGTTCGGGCAGCCGTTGAGGTGCAGCGTGATCGGCACGTCGGGGACGACGTCGGCGAGGCGCTTCTCCAGGTCCTCGACCAGCCGGATCGCCCGTTCCTTGGTCTCGACGATCGCGAGCTTGCAGAACTCGATGCCGGTGCAGGCCATCGTCGACCGACGCCAGGTCGACGGCCGGGCCGGCAGGCCGAGCCGGTTCAGGTCCTCGACCAGCCCGTCGAGCTTGTCGTCGGCGACGTCCAGTACGACGATCTTCTGGTACGGGGTGAACCGGATGCGGTCCGACCCGGCGCGCTCGGCGGCGTCGGCGACGGCGAGCAGTGTCGTGCCCGACACCCGGCCCGAGGGCGGGGCGACGCCGACGTAGTTGCGGCCGTCCTTCTGCTTGTGGACGCCGACGTGGTCGATCGGGCGCTCGGGGACCGCCGGGGCGGGACCGTCGACCAGCTTCCGGCCCAGGTACTCGTCCTCCAGGACCTGGCGGAACTTCTCCGGGCCCCAGTCGGCGACGAGGAACTTGATGCGGGCGCGGTGGCGGAGGCGACGGTAGCCGTAGTCGCGGAAGACCTGGATGACGCCGTGCCACACGTCGGGCACCTCGTCCAGCGGGACCCAGGCGCCGAGGCGCTCCGCGATCCGCGGGTTGGTCGACAGGCCACCGCCGACCCACAGGTCGAAGCCGGGGCCGTGCTCGGGGTGCTCCACGCCGACGAAGGAGATGTCGTTGATCTCGTGCGCGACGTCCTGCTGCCAGGAGATCGCGGACTTGAACTTGCGCGGCAGGTTCGACAGCTCGCGGTCGCCGATGAAGCGGCGCACGATCTCGTCGATCGCCGGGGTCGGGTCGACCACCTCGTCGGCGGAGACACCGGCGACGGGGGAGCCCATGACCACGCGCGGGCAGTCGCCGCAGGCCTCGGTGGTCTGCATGCCCAGCGGCTCGATCAGGTTCCAGATCGCCGGGACGTCCTCGACGCGGATCCAGTGGTACTGGATGTTCTCCCGGTCGGTGACGTCGGCGGTGTCGCGGCCGTAGCGCTGCGAGACCTCACCGAGCGCGCGCAGCTGCTCGACCGAGACCGAGCCGCCGTCGAGGCGCACGCGCATCATGAAGTACTCGTCGTCGAGCTCCTCCGGCTCCAGCGCCGCGGTGCGGCCGCCGTCGATCCCGGGCCTGCGCTGGGTGTAGAGCCCCATCCAGCGGAACCGGCCGCGCAGGTCGGCGGGGTCGATCGAGTCGAAGCCGCGCTTGGCGTAGACGTTCTCGATCCGCGCGCGCACGTTGAGCGGGTTGTCGTCGCGCTTGCTGCGCTCGTTGGGGTTCAGCGGTTCGCGGTGGCCGAGCTTCCACTGCCCCTGGCCCTTCGGGCGGCGGGGTGCGGTCTTCGAGGGCGCCATGTGGTGGGTGCTCCGATGTGGGTTCGGGCGCACTCCGGCCCGGGACGGGGCGCGGAGCGGCCCGGGCGGTTCAGAAGGGGCCGTCGGGTCAGTGCCGACGACAGAGCGCGCTACGGGTCCGGTTCAGGTCCACGTGGCGACGCGCCACGAGGCGGAGACGGAGTGCGGGCACGGATACAGGGTGCCACGGTGTCCGGACTCGCCACAAAGTGATGTTCGCATCCTGGGAGAGGTGGGCGGATAGGTCCGGACGTTCGCCGTCCGGACGGCCGTTCCGGCCGGAAACGCCACGGTGCGAGTGCCGGTTCGGCCATTCTCGGCCCATGACGACGCCCGACGCCACCTCCTGGCAGCACGACCCGACCTCGTCGACGGACGTGGTGCACCTGCGGCCGCAACCGGTGCGCGCCGCGGTCGGGGTCGTGCTCTCGGCAGTGGCGATGCTCGCCGCGATCGCCTTCCTGCGGGCGGCGGCCACCGGCTGGTCGGTGATCGACGACGGCCGCCCCGGCAACACCGTCGTGACCCGGCTGATCGGCCTGGTGCTCGGCCTGATCGCGCTGGTGACGGCGGTCGCCTTCTTCGGCACGGCCGCGCGGATCCGGCTCGCCCGCCGCGTCGTCGTCGGCCCGGACGCCGTCGAGCTGGTCGCCCCGGTCGAGCCGGACCGTCCGGTGCGGCTGCCCCGCGGCGTCCTCCGCCGGGTCACCGTGCACACCGCGATGCGGTCCACGCCCCGGCTGCTCCCGGTCCCGGCGTTCCTGCGCCTGGAGCTGTCGGTGCCGCCGGTCGGTGACGCCGTGTACGAGCTGCTGGAGACCGGTCCGGGGATCGTGGAGTACCCGCTCGACGGGTTCGACGTCCCGGCGGTGGCCCGCGCCCTCGGCGTCCCGGTCGAGGTCCGGGTGCCGACCCGTCCGACCCGGTAGTGGCACACTCGCCGGACGTGACCTCCGTGCCGCCGGCCTTCGGGCTCTACGTCCACGTGCCGTTCTGCGCGACCCGCTGCGGCTACTGCGACTTCAACACCTACACCGCCTCCGAGCTGGCGGGTGACGCCGCGTCCCCGGACGGCTGGCTCGCCGCCGCCCGCACCGAGATCGCGCTCGCCGCCGCGGCGGTGGGGGACCGCACCGTGGAGACGGTGTTCGTCGGCGGCGGCACCCCGTCGCTGATCGGCGCGGACCGCCTGGTCGCGATGCTCGACTGCGTCCGCGAGCACCTCCCGCTCGCCGAGGACGCCGAGGTCACCACCGAGTCCAACCCCGAGTCGGTCTCGCCGGAGTTCTTCGACCGGCTGCGGGCCGGCGGGTTCACCCGCATCTCGCTGGGCATGCAGTCCGCCGCCCCGCACGTGCTCGCCGTGCTCGACCGCACGCACACCCCCGGGCGCGCCGTCGCCGCCGCCCGGGAGGCCCGTGCCGCCGGGTTCGCCCACGTCAACCTGGACCTCATCTACGCCACCCCCGGCGAGAGCGACGACGACCTGCGCGCCTCCGCCGACGCCGTCCTCGACGCCGGTGTCGACCACGTCTCGGCCTACGCGCTCATCGTCGAGGACGGGACCGCGCTGGCCCGCCGGGTCCGCCGCGGCGAGCTGCCCGCCCCCGACGACGACGTCGCCGCCACCCGCTACGAGCTGCTCGACGCCCGGCTGCGCGACGCCGGACTCGCCTGGTACGAGGTCTCGAACTGGTCGCTGCCCGGGGCCGAGTGCCGGCACAACCTGGGCTACTGGCGCGACGGCGACTGGTGGGGGATCGGCCCCGGCGCCCACTCCCATCTGGCGGGGACGCGCTGGTGGAACGTCAAGCACCCGGCGCGCTGGGCCGGCGCGCTCGCCGCGGGGGAGACGCCCGAGGGCGGCCGCGAGGAGCTCACCGCCGACGAGCGGCACACCGAGCGGGTCATGCTGCGGCTGCGCCTGGCCGAGGGCATGGCCCTGACCCTGCTGCACGACGGCGGTCGCGCGGCCGCCGCCCGCGCCGTCGCCGAGGGGCTGCTGGACCCGGTGGCGCACGCGGCGGGCCGCGCCGTGCTGACCGACCGTGGGCGGCTGCTGGCCGACCGGGTCGTCACCGACCTGCTGATCGCCGACGAGGAACCCGCCGCGACCGGTCCCGCCACCGCGAGCGGTACGGCCGCGGCGGGGGTCCGGTGAGCCCGCGCCGCCGGGCGCTGCTGGTCGTCGTCGCGCTGCTGGTCGCGGTGGGTGTGGTGGCCGCGGTCGTCGTCGCCCTCCCCGACGCGTCCCGCGGCGCACGCGGGCCCGTCGCCCAGGACCGGCCGGGACCGGTCCTGCTCGTCCCCGGCTACGGCGGCGACCGCACCGGACTGGAGGTCCTCGCCGGGGCCCTGCGCGCCCAGGGCCGCGACGCCCGCGTCCTGGCCCTCGACGGCGACGGCACCGGCGACCTCGACCGGCAGGTGGACGTGCTGGACCGCGCGGTCACCGTCGCCACCGACGCCGGGGCGCCGTCGGTCGACGTCGTCGACTACTCCGCGGGCGGGGTCGTCGCCGGGCTGTGGGCGGTCCGCGACGACGGCCCGGCCCGGGCCAGGCGGATCGTGTCGATCGGCTCCCCGCTGGCCGGGACGACCGTCGCCGGGTCCGCCGCCGCGCTCGCCCCGGAGGCGTGCCCGCAGGCCTGCCGCCAGCTCGTCCCGGGCTCGGCGCTGCTGGGGGAGCTCGCCGGTGCCGGAGCGGCGGTGCCGTGGCTGTCGGTGTGGACCGACCGCGACCGGGTCGTCACCCCGCCCACCTCGGCCCGCCTCGACGGCGCGGTCAACGTGGAGCTGCAGCAGCTGTGCCCGGGCTCGACCGTCGGCCACGGCGCCCTGCCCGCCGACGACGCCGTGATCGGCCTGGTCGTCCGCGCACTGTCCACCGCACCGATCGAGGCGGCCCCGGCCGACTGCGGCACCCTGCGCGCCGCGGGCTGAGGCGACCGGGCGCTCAGCTCGCGATGTCCCGCTCAGCTCGCGATGTCCTTGGTCGCCAGATTCGCCCACGCCGCCCCGACGGCGACCGCCACCCAGCCGGCCTGCACCCACGCCCCGGTGCGGGCGGCGTCGTAGAGGACCGGGTCGCGGTAGAGGTCGATCCAGGCCAGCCAGTGTGCCGTCGGCAGGAAGTCGACGAACGCGGCCGAGGCGTCGAGGGCCTGCAGCGACGCGCTGGTCACCACGACCGCGAGCACCGCCAGCGCCGCCGCCAGCGGCGAGTCGGTCAGGGTGGAGAAGAAGATCCCCAGAGCGCCCAGGGTGAGCATGCGCAGCGCCAGGTAGGCCACGGTCAGCCCGGTCCGGGTCGCCAGGTCCACCGGCTCGATCACCGTCCCGGACAGCGACGCGACCGAGCCGGGCCCGGCGTCGACCGGGGGCAGGGTGAGTCCCCCGGTGGCGGTGGTGGTGCCGGTGCCGAACACCGCGATCCCCACCACGTACGACGTCAGCACCACCAGGGTCACCGCGGTGACCACGAAGAACGCCACCGACACCAGCTTCGCCACCAGCAGCCGCAGCCGTCCGACCGGCCGGATCAGCAGGTAGCGCAGCGTCCCCGCGGCGGCCTCCCCGGCGATGGTGTCCCCGGCGACCACCGCCACGGTGATCGGCAGCAGGACCGGCAGCACCAGCGCCAGCGCGAACGCCGGGAAGATCTGCCCGTTCGTCGCGACCGCGGACAGGAACGCCGGTCCCTGCCCCGGCGGCGGGAGGATCCCGGTGGCCGACACGACCACCGCGACCAGTGCCGGCAGCGCGCACAGCAGCAGCCAGCACAGCCACACCCGGGTGCGGCGCAGCAGCAGCGCCAGCTCGACGAGGATCACCGCGCCACCTCCCGCCCGGCCGTCGCCACCCGGTCCGAGCCGTCACCGGTGCGTTCCAGCACCACCTGTTCCAGGGTGCGGCGCTCGGCTTCCAGCGACGCCACCGGCACCCCCGCCCGCACCAGGTGCGCGTTCAGGTCGGCGGGGTCGACGGCCCGTACCACGAGCCGGTCGCCGTCGGCGGACTCCAGCGCCCGGCCGAGCACCCGCGCCGCGGCCGCCGGGGCCGGGGTGCGGACCACGACCCGGCCGGTCGGTGCGCGGAGCTCGTCGAGGTCCTGGACGAGCACCAGGTGCCCGGCGTCCATCACCCCGACCCGGGTGCACAGCGTCTCCACCTCGGTGAGCAGGTGGCTGGACAGCACCACGGTCGTGCCCCGGTCGTTCAGCGCGGTCAGCAGGGCACGCATCTCCCCGATGCCGCGCGGGTCCAGGCCGTTGGTCGGCTCGTCGAGGAGCAGCAGCTCCGGGGCACGCAGCAGCGCCGAGGCGATGCCCAGGCGCTGGCGCATCCCCAGCGAGTACGCCCGCACCGGGCGGCGGTCGACCCCGCCCAGGCCGACCTGGTCCAACGCGTCCTGCACCCGTCGTCGCCGGTCGGCGGGCCGGTGCAGCGGGCCGCCCACCGAGCCCGCCGCGTCGAGCAGGGTCAGGTTCGCCCGCCCCGACAGCCCCGGCCAGGCGGCGGGGGACTCGACCAGCGCCCCGACCCGCGGCAGCACCGTGGCCGCGGCCCGCGGCATCGGCGAGCCCAGCACCTCGATCGACCCCGAGGTGGCGTGCACCAGTCCGAGCAGCATCCGCACCAGCGTCGTCTTGCCCGAGCCGTTCGGGCCCAGCAGCCCGAACCGCGACCCGGCGGGCACCGCCAGGTCGACACCGTCGACGGCGGTGACCCGGCCGAACCGCTTGGTCAGGGCGTGCGTCGCCACCACCGGGTCGTTCACCGGCCCGCACCCATCAGCTCGACGGCGGCGGACTCCAGCACACCGGGCCGCACCGTCCCGGCCAGCAGCACCCCGCGCCGTCGCCGACGGGCGACGACCAGGCTGAGCAGCGGCGTCGCCACCCGGGCGGCCGAGCCGCCGGGCAGGCCCGGCACGTCCACCCCGCCCGCGGCGGCCGAGCCGCGCACGATCCCGTCGACGACCTCCGGCCCGGCCGGGACCAGCACGAACCGGCCGACCCCCGTTCCGTAGACGCCGACCCCGGGCAGCAGCTCGGTGGCCGGGACGTCCCCGGACACCGGCAGCTCCACCCGGTCCCGGCCGGCGAGCCGGTCCGGTGGCGGGACCGCGCCGACCCCGTTCAGCGACCCGGTCAGGTCGTCCGGGCGGGTCCGCACCCGCTCCGCCGACGACGGCGGCGCCGGGACGAGGCCGGAGCCGGGCGGCGGGACGGTCTCCACCGCCTCGAACGCCGTCTCCAGGAGCGGGCCCACGCCGTCCCGGGCGGCGATCTCGACCGCGACCGGGAGGGCGCCGTCTCCGGCGGGGACCGACCACACGTCGATCCGGCCGGCCAGACTGTCCGGGTCGGCCGGGGTCACCCGCAGCCCGGCCGCGGCCAGCCCGGCCACCCGGCGCGGCGGCAGCGCCGTCACCGGGTCGTCCGGTGTGGCGCCGAGCAGCCGGCGGGCCAGGTCGGCCGGGGCGAGGTCCGAGGCCCGCGGGAACCGCACCGGGGCGAGTGGCTCGACCGTGGTGAGCCGGTTCGCGCCGTAGTCCCAGACCTGTTCGACCTGCCCGTCGCGGTAGGTGTCGACCTCGCCGACCGGGGTCAGTTCGTCGACCCGCCAGCGGCCGTCGTCGGCGACCTGGACGCGGATCCGGGTGGTCGTGGACAGCAGCCGGGCCGCGGACCCGATCGGCGCGACGGTGGGCAGCCCGAGCCGGCCGGTCGCCGTCGCCAGCCCGGAGTGGGGGACGACACCCGCCAGGATCCGGGCCCGCAGCGCGACCGGGTCCGGCGCCCCGGCGACGTCGCCGACGGGGAGCCAGCGGTCGCTCGTACCGGCCGCGACCAGGGCGAGGGCACCGGCGCCGACGATCAGGGAGCGCCGGCCGAAGCGGCGTGCGGACATCACCCCACCCACCGTGCCACGCCGTGTGCCCCGGCCGCGCGACCGCGGCGGAGCTTAGGATGGACGGGGCACACCGGGGGAGGTGCGATGAGATGAACGCCGACGAACGGCGCTTCGCCGTACTACGGGCCATCGTGGCCGACTACGTGTCGACGCAGGAGCCCGTGGGCTCCAAAGCCATCGTCGACCGGCACAACCTCGGGGTGTCGAGCGCGACGGTCCGCAACGACATGGCCGTCCTCGAGGAGGACGGGCTGATCGCCCAGCCGCACACCAGCGCCGGCCGGATCCCGACCGACAAGGGCTACCGTCAGTTCGTCGACCGGATCTCGCAGGTCAAGCCGCTGTCGTCGGCCGAGAAGCGGGCCGTGCAGACGTTCCTGGACGGTGCGGTCGACCTGGACGACGTGCTGCGCCGCTCGGTGCGGCTGCTCGCGCAGCTGACCCGCCAGGTCGCCGTCGTGCAGTACCCGACGCTGACCCGCTCCACGGTCCGCCACCTGGAGGTCGTGCAGCTGACCCCGGCCCGGCTGATGCTGGTGCTGATCACCGACTCCGGGCGCGTCGACCAGCGCGTCGTGGACCTGGGGGACGTGCTCGCCGACGACGACGTCGCCCGGCTGCGCGAGATGCTCGGCAACGCACTCAACGGTCGCAAGCTCGCCGAGGCCTCCGCGGCCGTCGCCGAGCTGCCCGACACCGCGCCGGAGGATCTGCGCACCCCGCTGCTGCACCTCGCGACGGTGCTCATCGAGACCCTCGTCGAGCACCCCGAGGAGCGGATGGTGCTGGGCGGCACGGCGAACCTGACCCGCAGCCACGCCGACTTCCCCGGCTCGCTGCGCCAGGTCCTGGAGGCGCTGGAGGAGCAGGTCGTGGTCATGCGGCTGCTCGCGGCGTCGCAGGAGTCCGGGCTGGTCACCGTCCGGATCGGTGAGGAGAACGAGGCCGAGGACCTGCGCACAGCGTCCGTGGTCACGGTGGGGTACGGCTCGGGGACCCCGCTGGGCGGGATGGGCGTCGTCGGGCCCACCCGGATGGACTACCCGGGCACGATCTCGGCGGTGCATGCGGTCGCCCGGTACGTGGGTGAGATCCTGACCGGTCGGTAGGCCCTTTCATCGTCGTTGTAGGTACTTCTCAGAGGAAAAGAGCCAGGTGGCACGCGACTACTACGGGATCCTGGGCGTCGAGCGCGGCGCCGACGCCTCGGAGATCAAGCGGGCGTACCGCAAGCTCGCCCGTGAGCTGCACCCGGACGTCAACCCCGATCCCGGCGCCCAGGAGCGGTTCCGGGAGGTGAGCGCCGCCTACGAGGTGCTGACCGACCCGGAGAAGCGCCGGGTCGTCGACCTCGGTGGCGACCCCCTCGACGCCCGCGGCGGGGGTGGCGGCGGCGGTGACCCGTTCGCCGGGTTCGGCGGCTTCAGCGACATCATGGACGCGTTCTTCGGCGGCACCGCGGCCGGTGGACGCGGGCGTGGTCCGCGCAGCCGTGTCCAGCCCGGGGCCGACGCGCTGATCCGGATGGAGCTGACGCTGGAGGAGTGCGCCGCCGGTGTGCAGCGCGACCTCGCCGTCGACACCGCGGTCCTGTGCACCCAGTGCCAGGGCTCCGGCTGCGCCGACGGCACCCGTCCCACCGCCTGCGACACCTGCGGCGGCTCCGGGGAGATCCAGAGCGTGCAGCGCTCGTTCCTCGGGCAGGTCGTCACCGCGCGGCCCTGCCCGACCTGCCGCGGGTTCGGCGAGGTCATCCCCGACCCGTGCCGCCAGTGCGCGGGAGACGGCCGGGTCCGGTCGCGGCGCACCGTCTCGGTCAAGATCCCGGCCGGCGTCGCCGAGGGCATGCGGGTGCGCCTGTCCGGGCAGGGTGAGGTCGGCTCCGGTGGCGGCCCCGCCGGTGACCTCTACGTCGAGGTGGAGGAGGCGCCGCACGAGCTGTTCACCCGCGACGGCGCCGACCTGCACTGCACGCTCCCGCTGCCGATGACCGCGGCCGCGCTCGGCACCACACTGCCGCTGCCGCTGCTCGACGGCACGATCGCCGAGATCGACGTCGAGCCGGGCACCCAGCACGGCACGGTCCGCACGCTGCGCGGCAAGGGCATGCCCCGGCTGCGCTCCACCGGGCGCATCGACGGCCACGGCGACCTCCTCGTGCACGTGGAGGTGGTGGTGCCGACCCGGCTGGACAAGGAGCAGACCGACCTGCTGCGCAAGCTCGCCGAGCTGCGCGGCGAGGCACAGCCGGACCTGATCGGTGGCTCGCGCAACGGTCACGGCCTGTTCTCCAAGCTGCGCGACAGCTGGACCGGACGCTGACCCGGTGACGACGGCGCCGCTGTTCCTGGTCGACGACGTCGCGTCCCTCCCGGGCCCGGGCTCCGACACGGTGCTCGACGGTCCGGAGGGGCGGCACGCCGCGACCGTGCGGCGGCTGCGCCCCGGCGAGGCGCTGGTGCTCTCCGACGGCCGGGGCGGGCTGGCCCGCGCCGAGGTCGTCGACGTCGCCGGGCGGGACGCGCTGACCGTGCGGCTCCACGAGGTGACCCGGGTGCCCGCACCCGAGGTCCGCGTCGTCGTCGCGCAGGCGCTGGTCAAGGGCGACCGCGGCGAGCTCGCCGTGGAGACCGCCACCGAGGCCGGTGCCGACGGGTTCGTCCCCTGGAAGGCGGCGCGCTGCGTCACCCGCTGGGACGACGGCCCGCGCGGGGCGAAGGCCCTCGAACGCTGGCGGTCCACCGTGCGGGAGGCGGCCAAGCAGGCCCGGCGGCCGTGGCAGCCCGGGGTCGCCGACCCGGTGACCACCGCGCAGCTCGCCGCCCGGGTCGCTGCCGCCGACACCGCGCTGGTGCTGCACGAGTCCGCGGGCGACGACCTCGCCTCGGTCGCGCTGCCCGCCACGGGGGAGGTGCTGCTCGCCGTCGGACCGGAGGGCGGCGTCGACGACACCGAGCTCGACCGTCTCGCCGACGCCGGCGCCGTCCCGGTCCGGATGGGGCCGGAGGTGCTGCGGGCCTCCACCGCGGCCTGCGTCGCGCTCGGCGCGCTCGCCGTGCGCACCGGCCGCTGGGCCCGCTGACCCCGCCGGGGCCGTCTCTTTCCGGCGATTCCGTCGTCGTGGGCCGGGTTCGGATGCCATCATCCGCCGCGTGAGTGACCATGCTCCCCGGATCGGACGTCGCGCGCTGCTGGCCGGCCTCGCCGCCTCACCGCTGCTCGGCGCCTGCGGCAACGACGCCCCCGCGGCCCCGCGCCGGCCCCCGCGTGACGAGGCCGTGCCGCGGACCGAGCGGATGGCCTACGGCGGCCAGCCCCAGCAGTTCGGCGAGCTGACCTTCCCGGCCACCCGGGACCTGCCCCGCGGCACCGTGCTCGTCGTGCACGGCGGGTTCTGGCGGGCCGGCACCGACCTCACGGTCATGCAGCCGGTGGTCGACGCGCTGGTCGCGGCGAACTTCGCGGTCTGGAACATCGAGTACCGCACGGTGAACGCCGGCGGCGGCTGGCCCTCCACCTTCGACGACGTCGCGATGGCCGCCGACCACCTCGCCACCCTGCGCTCCACCCGGCTCGACCTGCGCCGGCTCGTCGTGCTCGGGCACTCGGCGGGCGGGCACCTCGCGGGCTGGCTCGCGATGCGCGCGAAGCTCGCCCCCGGTGACCCGGGCGCCGCGCCCGCGGTGCGACCGGCCGGGGTGGTCTCGCTGGCCGGGGTGCTCGACCTGGCCGGCGGGATGCTGCTCGGCGACGGCGCCGTCGCCGACCTCGTCGCGGCGACCCCGGCCGCCGACCCGGCCCGGTTCCGCGCGACCAGTCCGCTGGAGGCCGTCCCGCTCGGGGTGCCGTCGGTGTGCGTCCACGGCACCGCCGACGAGGTCGTCCCGCTCTCCCAGAGCGAGGACTTCGTCGCCGCCGCGACGGCCGCCGGGGACCGCTCGGAGCTCGTGCGGGTCGAGGGCGCGAACCACCTGCAGCTCATCGACGTGCGCCATCCGGGCTGGGCGGCCGCGCTGGCGGCGGTGGAACGCCTGAGCGCGCCCGCCTGACCCGCTGCCGAATCCGCGGGTGCCGTCGGTGGTCCGACCGGTACGATCGGCGCAGTCCGGCGACCCGACGTACGAGGCAGGCGAACACACTCTTGACCGGCACCGAACCCGGCCCCACCCCTCGGACCGACGAGCGGTCCGACGCAGCACCGGGCGGGACCGTCCGGTCGAGGATGGCCGTGCCGGACACCGCCCTCCTCGCCCTGCTCGGCTCGCGCGACGAGAGCCTGCGCGCCGCCGAGGAGGAGCTGACCGCCGACGTCCACGTCCGCGGCAACGAGCTGACCCTGTCCGGGGAACCCGGCGACGTCGCCTTCGCCGAGCGGGTCTTCACCGAGCTGATCACCCTGGCCGAGCGCGGCCAGCTGGTCGGCGCGGACACCGTGCGCCGCACGGTGCAGATGCTCTCGGCGGAGAACACCGCCGACGAGCGGCTGGGCGAGTCCCCGGCTGAGGTGCTGAGCCTGGACATCCTGTCCCGGCGCGGGAAGACCATCCGGCCCAAGACGCTCAACCAGAAGCGCTACGTCGACGCCATCGACGCGTTCACGATCGTCTTCGGCATCGGCCCGGCCGGTACCGGCAAGACCTACCTGGCGATGGCCAAGGCCGTGCAGGCGTTGCAGGCCAAGCAGGTCAACCGGATCATCCTGACCCGGCCCGCGGTCGAGGCGGGGGAGCGGCTGGGCTATCTGCCCGGCACGCTGTTCGAGAAGATCGACCCGTACCTGCGCCCGCTCTACGACGCGCTGCACGACATGATCGACCCGGAGTCGATCCCGAAGCTGATGGCTGCCGGGACGATCGAGGTCGCGCCGCTGGCGTACATGCGGGGAAGGACGCTCAACGACGCGTTCATCATCCTCGACGAGGCGCAGAACACCACGCCCGAGCAGATGAAGATGTTCCTCACCCGGCTCGGCTTCGGCTCGCGGATCGTGGTGACCGGCGACATCACCCAGGTCGACCTGCCGGGCAACGCCCGGTCCGGGCTGGCGGTCGTGCAGGACATCCTCGACGGCGTCGACGACGTGCACTTCTCCCGGCTCGAGAGCGCCGACGTGGTCCGGCACCGCCTGGTGTCCGACATCGTCGACGCCTACGCCCGGTTCGACGCCGTCGAGCACCGCGCGGCCGCCGTCGGCAACGGCGCACCCCGCAACGGCCCCGCGCGGCGTCCCGACCGGCGGCGGTGACCGGGGACGGTGGCCAGGGGCGGGTGGCGCCCGGGACCGCCGGCGCGGCCGTCTAGGCTGCCCCGTACATCCGTATCGGCGAGCAGGGGCAGGGCAGCGGCGACGTGAGCATCGAGGTCGTCAACGAGTCCGGGGTCGCGGTCGACGAGGCGCAGATCGTGTCGGTCGCCCGGTACGCGCTGGACGCGATGAAGGTGAGCCCGTCCGCCGAGCTGGCGATCACCGCCGTCGGGCTGGACGCGATGGAGGAGTTGCACGTCCGCTGGATGGACGAGCCGGGCCCCACCGACGTCATGGCCTTCCCGATGGACGCCCTCGCCGAGGACACCCGGCGGCCCGACGCACCGGACCTGGGCCCCGCCCTGCTCGGTGACGTCGTGCTCTGCCCGGCCTTCGCCCGGGACCAGGCGCGCAAGGCCGGGCACACCCTGGCCGACGAGCTGCACCTGCTGACCGTGCACGGCATCCTGCACCTGCTCGGCTACGACCACCTCGAGCCCGAGGACGAGCGCGAGATGTTCGCGCTGCAGAACCGGCTGCTCGTCCGCTGGCGGTCCGGCCGGGCCCGCGAGCGCGCCCGGGACGCCCAGAAGCGCAGCGACGACCGGCTGCTCGGTGCCGCCGGTTTCGAGGACGAGTCCGGCCGGTGACCGGACGACCCACGCCCCCGTTCTCCGAGGAGCAGAAGTGACCCCCGTCTGGCTGATCGTCGCGACGGTCCTGCTCGTCCTGCTGGCCGGGGTGTTCGCGGCCGCGGACTCGGCCCTGATGTCGATCTCCCGTGCCCGGGTGGACGCCGTCGTGCGGTCCGGGCGGGCCGGTGCGCGGGCGCTGTCGGCCGTCGTCGCCGACCGGCCGCGGCACGTCAACCTGCTGATGCTGCTGCGCGTCGCCTGCGAGACGGTCGCGGTGATCCTGCTGGCGATCGCGCTGGCCCCGCTGTTCTCCGCGCCCTGGATCGGGCTGCTGCTCGCCGCGGTGCTCATGGTGCTGGCCAGCTACGTGCTGGTCGGGGTCGGGCCGCGCACCCTGGGCCGCCAGCACCCGTACCGGATCGGGCTGCTGCTCGCCGCCCCGATCCGCGCCCTGGGCACGGTGCTCTCGCCGCTGGCGAAGCTGCTCATCCTGCTGGGCAACGCGATCACCCCGGGGCCCGGTTTCCGCGACGGCCCGTTCTCCACCGAGGTCGAGCTGCGCGAGCTCGTCGACATGGCCAGCAACCGCGGCGTCGTCGACGAGGGCGAGCGCAAGATGATCCACTCGGTGTTCGAGCTGGGGGAGACCCCGGTCCGCGACATCATGGTGCCGCGGCCGGACCTGATCTGGACCGAGCGCGACACCCTGGTGGAGAAGGTGCTGCGGCTGGCGCTCAAGAGCGGCTACTCGCGCATCCCGGTGCTCGGCGAGGGCATCGACGACGTCATCGGCATCGCCTACCTCAAGGACCTGGTGCGGGCCCGCGAGGAGGCCCGACGCGGCGAGCGCGAGGTCGCCCTGCTCGACATCCTGCGCCCCGCGGCCTTCGTGCCGGACTCCAAGCGCAGCGACGACCTCATGCGCGAGATGCAGCGCACCCGCAACCACATGGCCGTCGTCGTCGACGAGTACGGCGGTACCGCCGGGGTGGTGACGATCGAGGACATCCTGGAGGAGATCGTCGGCGAGATCACCGACGAGTACGACTCCGAGGAGGTGCCCGAGGTCGCCGAGGCCTCCGACGGCGCCTTCCGGGTCGCGGCCCGGCTGCCCGTCGAGGACCTCGAGGAGCTGTTCGCCGGACGGTTCCGCGGCACCCCGCGCGAGGACGAGCTGCACGAGGCGCTGGAGAACGCCGACGTCGACACCGTCGGCGGGCTGCTCGCCCAGCGCCTGGGCAAGGTGCCGCTGCCCGGGGCCACCGCGGAGCTGGACGGCCTGCTGCGACTGCAGGGCGAGGGCGGCAAGGACGCCCGCGGTCGGGTCCGCATCACCTCGGTGCTGGTCAGTCCGCTGGAGCCGGCCGAGACCGAGGACACCGGCCACGACGGGCCGCGCCAGGACACCTCGGAGTCCGACGTGCCGGACCACGTCGCGGGCGACCCCACCGAGCACGCCGGCGCCGACCGGCACTGAACGGCACTGACCTGGCCGTCCCCGGGCACGGGGAACGACCGACGGACGTGACCGTCCCGCCACGGGCGGGACGCGAGGAGGACCTGATGGCTGCCCGCACGACCATCCCCGCGGAGCGTGCCCGGTGACCGGGCTGCCCGCGACACCGCGCTACGACCTCGTCGTCGTCGGGGGCGGGATCGTCGGCCTGGCCACCGCGTACGCCGCCACCCGCAACGGGCTGAGCGTCGCCGTCGTCGAGCGTGAGCAGCGCCTGGCGAACCACCAGACCGGCAACAACTCCAACGTCGTGCACTCCGGGCTCTACTACGCGCCCGGCGGCTACAAGGCCCGCCTGGCCGTCGCCGGCTGCGCCGAGACCATCGCGTTCTGCCGCGAGCACGACCTGCCGCACCAGGTGTGCGGCAAGCTCGTCGTCGCGACCGAGCCCGAGGAGCTGCCCCGGCTCGACGAGCTGGCCCGCCGCGGCGACGCCAACGGCGTGGAGAACCACCGCCTCGACGAGCACGGCATCCGCACCTACGAGCCCGACGTCCGCGGCCTCGCCGCGCTCTGGGTGCCCTCGACCGGCATCACCGACTACCGGCTGGTCGCGGAGAAGCTGGGCGAGCTGGTGGAGAAGAACGGCGGTGAGGTCCACCTCGGCCGCACCGTCACCGGGTTCGCCCGCCGCCCGTCCGACGTCGTCGTGCGCACCACCCGCGGTGACCTGCTCGGCACCCGCGCCGTGGTCTGCGGCGGACTGCGCTGCGACGAGCTCGCCCGCCTCGCCGGGGCCGACCCCGGTGTGCGGATCATCCCGTTCCGCGGCGAGTACTCCGGCTTCTCCGAGCGGGCCGCCTCGCTGGTCCGCGGCCTGATCTACCCGGTCCCCGACCCGGCGTTCCCGTTCCTCGGGGTGCACGCCACCCGCGGCATCGACGGCACCGTCCACGCCGGCCCGAACGCCGTGCTCGCGCTGGCCCGCGAGGGCTACGACTGGCGCACGGTCAAGCCGAAGGAGCTGCTGGGGACGCTGACCTACCCGGGCATGGTCAAGGTGGCGCGCACGCACTGGCGCTACGGCATCGGCGAGGTCCGCCGCTCGTTGTCGACGCGCGCGATGGTCCGCCAGATCCAGCGGATGCTGCCCGAGGTCACCGCGTCCGACCTGCACCCGGCCGGCGCCGGGGTGCGGGCCCAGGCCGTGAAGGCCGACGGCACCCTGGTCGACGACTTCCTGTTCCTCGACCAGGCCGGTCCGGACGGCGCGGGCCACCCCGGCTCGATCCTGCACGTGCTGAACGCACCGTCCCCGGCGGCGACGGCGGCGCTGCCGATCGGCCGCGAGATCCTCGACCGGCTCGGTGCGGCATGACCGGCGCACAGCCCGAGGGCTTCCGGTCCGGGTTCGCCTGCTTCGTCGGCAGACCCAACGCCGGCAAGTCCACCCTGACCAACGCGCTGGTCGGGGAGAAGATCGCGATCACCTCCTCGCGTCCGCAGACCACCCGGCACGCGATCCGCGGGATCGTGCACCGACCGGACGCCCAGATCGTCCTGGTCGACACCCCGGGGCTGCACCGCCCCCGGACCCTGCTCGGGTCGCGGCTCAACGACCTGGTGCGCGAGACGTGGTCCGAGGTCGACGTCGTCGGGTTCTGCGTGCCCGCGAACGAGAAGGTCGGCAAGGGCGACCGGTTCATCGCCGAGGAGCTGAGCCGGATCGCCGCGCACACCCCGGTGGTCGCCGTCGTCACCAAGACCGACACGGCACGCCCCGAGCAGGTCGCCGAGCGGCTCACCGAGGTGGCGGCGCTGATGGACTTCGCCGAGGTCGTGCCGACCTCGGCGAAGTCGGGCTTCCAGGTCTCGCTGCTGTCGGACCTGCTGGTCGGGCTGCTGCCGGAGGGTCCGCAGCTCTACCCGGACGGCGACCTCACCGACGAGCCGACCGACGTGCTCGTCGCCGAGCTCGTGCGGGAGGCGGCACTGGAGGGCGTGCGCGACGAGCTGCCGCACTCGATCGCCGTCGTCGTCGAGGAGACGATCGAGAAGAAGGACCTGCTGGAGATCTACGCGATCATCTACGTCGAGCGGTCCAGCCAGAAGGGCATCGTGATCGGCAAGGGCGGTGCCCGGCTCAAGCAGGTCGGCAGCGACGCCCGTCGCCAGATCGAGAAGCTGCTGGGCACCCGGGTGCACCTGGACCTGCACGTGAAGATCGCCGAGGACTGGCAGCGGGACCCGAAGCAGCTGCGCAAGCTGGGGTTCTGAGGAGAACCTAGACTGGGTGGATGGCCCAGCTCTACCGCGACACCGGGATCGTGCTCCGGGTGCAGAAGCTGGGCGAGGCGGACCGGATCATCACGATGCTGACCCGTCAGCACGGCAAGATCCGGGTGGTCGCCAAGGGCGTGCGCCGCACCCGGTCGCGGTGGGGCGCCCGGCTGGAGCCGTTCAACCACGTCGACGTCCAGTGCTACACCGGGCGCACGCTCGACGTGGTCACCCAGGCCCAGACCGTCGACGCGTTCGCGCCGGCGATCGTCGCGGACTGGTCGGCCTACTCCTGCGGCTGCGCGATCCTGGAGACCGCGGACCGGCTGGTGTCCGAGGAGGGCGAGCCGAGCCTGCGGGTCTACCTGCTGCTGCTCGGCGCCACCCGGGCGCTGGCCGACGGCGCCCGCGAACCGGCCCTGGTGCTCGACGCGTTCCTGCTCCGGGCCATGAGCCATGCGGGGTGGGCGCCGTCGCTGTCGGACTGTGCGCGCTGTGCGACGCCCGGCCCGCACCGGTCGTTCACCGTCGCCGGGGGCGGCATGGTGTGCCCGCGCTGCCGTCCGCCGGGCTCGGTCACCCCGGCCCCCGAGACGGTGGCGCTGCTCATGGCGCTGCTGCACGGCGACTGGGACACCGCCGACGCCTCGGGCACCCCGACCCGGCGGGAGGCCAGCGGCCTGGTCGCGGCGCACCTGCAGTGGCACCTGGAGCGCCAGCTGCGCTCGCTGCCCCTGGTCGACCGCCGCGCCCGGGTCCGGCCCGCCGCCGTCGTCGCGCCGGGTGCGCCGGGGACCGCCCCGGAACCGCCGGACGACGGTGCGGCGACACCTCCGGACGTGCTGTCCGACTAGTTGTGATGTCCAGGGAGGTTGGTCAGCCTGGTGACTGGTGGCTGGCCGCCGATGGCGGAGTGAGCGCGGTGGTGATTGTAGAAGTGCATCCAGCCGGGTAGGGCGTCGTTGCGTTGGCGGGTCGACTCATAGAGTCGGGCGTAGGCCCAGCCGTCGGCCAGGGTCC
>NZ_VRMC01000229.1:0-1599 GCF_008369905.1 Pseudonocardia sp. EV170527-09 | reverse complement strand
CGAGCTCGACCTGGGCCTGGCGAAGGTGCAGCGTCGACACCGGCTCGCCGCACCACCATCGGACCCGGCTCTGTTCGGACCGACCACGGCGCCGGAGGGTGCGCCGTCAGCCGGGCGGCGTGCGGTGGAGACGACGGAGCCGGGCAGTGTGGTCGCCACCGCCTCGGGGCTGTTGTTCGACCTGCTCGCCGGGATCTATGACTCCCTGCGGTTCGGCGAGCTGGATGACGAGGTCTTCCGCGACCTGGTGATCGCCCGGGTCGTCGAGCCCACCTCGTTGCTCGATGTGGGGCGGGTGCTCGCCGACATGGGCCGGTCGGCGGCGTCGTATCCCACGATGTGGCGCACCCTGCGCCGCGCCGCCCAGACAGGCGACTCCGAGACCAGCCCCGAGGGCACCGGTGAGTTCGGAGTGGACAGAGCCGGCACGACGGGGGCCGGGGGTGGTTCGGCGCGCGTCTCCTACCGGGACCGGATCGCCGATCTGTGTTTCGCACACGCCCTGAACTGCGGCGATGTCAGCCTGGTGCTCTACGACGTGACCACCCTGTATTTCGAGGCGGAGAAGGAGGACGGGCTGCGCAAGGTCGGGTTCTCCAAGGAACGCCGGGTCGACCCGCAGATCGTCGTCGGCCTGCTGGTCGACCGCAACGGGTTCCCACTCGAGATCGGCTGTTTCGAGGGCAACAAGGCCGAGAAGCTCACGATCGTCCCGATCATCGAGGCGTTCCACTCCCGGCACCGCATCGAGAACATGATCATCGTGGCGGATGTGGGCATGCTGTCCGCGGGAAACCTGACCACATTGGACGAGGCCGGGTTCCGGTTCATCGTCGGGTCGCGGCAGTCGAAGGCGCCGATCGACCTGGAGTCGCACTTCCACTGGCACGGCGACGCCTTCACCGACGGCCAGCACGTCGACACCATCACCCCCAAGCGCGGCACGAACACCGCCAACGACACCGCTCTGCGCGCCGAACCCGTCTGGGACCCGACGACGCATCCGGGATCCTGGCGGGCGGTCTGGGCCTACTCGGCCAAACGGTTCGCCCGCGACAACCGCACCCTCAACGCGCAGGAGACGCGGGCACGCGCCGTGGTCGAGGGCGACTCCTCCGCTCGCACCCCGCGGTTCGTCAAGACCAGCGGCGACACCCAGGCCCTCGACGAGAAGGCCCTCGCTCGCGCGCGGAGACTCGCCGGGCTCAAGGGCTACGTCACCAACCTCCCCGCCACCGTGATGGACGCGAGCGGGGTCATCGGCAGCTACCACGACCTCTGGCAGGTCGAGGCCTCGTTCCGGATGAGCAAGACCGACCTCGCTGCCCGGCCGATGTTCCACCGCACCCGCGACAGCATCGAAGCCCACCTGACCATCGTGTTCACCGCGCTCGCCGTCGCCCGCACCGCCCAGAACCGCGCCGGCCTGTCCATCCGCAAGATCGTCCGCACGCTACGGCCGCTGCGCTCGGCCACGATCGCGATCAACGGCGCCGAGCAGAACTTCCCGCCTCAGATCCCAGCCGACCTCCAGCCGGTCGTCACCGCGCTGCGCGGCTGACCCCGCGTCACGCACTAACCACTCTGATCAAACTCGGG
>NZ_VRMC01000228.1:0-1656 GCF_008369905.1 Pseudonocardia sp. EV170527-09 | reverse complement strand
ACCGCGTGCACGGTCGAGGCGGCCATGCCCAGGCGCCCGGCGATCTGGACCGGGCCCAGCCGGTGCCGCCAGCGCAGCCGTACGATTCGCCGCACCAGACCGACACGGGTCTTCGTCGGTGAGGACCTCGGCCGTGAGCTGCGGTCGGCCATCCCCGCCGGCCCCTCGGCCCGGTAGCGGTCGGACCACTTCTTGGCGGTCCGCGCGGAGACCATGAACATTGTCGCGGCCGCGGTGTGGGTCCAGCCGTGCTCGACGACGAGTTGAGCGAGCCGCAGCCGGGCGCGCGGGGTCAGAGCGGCGTTAGCGTGGGACACGAAGGCCTCCGGTGGGTGAAGCGGTTCCTCGACAGCTCCACTTCACAACCGGAGGCCTTCGTCTGTCAGCCAGACTCACCGCCCCCGGACGGGACAACCTCCCTGGACATCACACCTAGGGGTACCCGCGCAGGTTCGCACTGGACGGCGCGCGAGCCGCGTTCGACCCTTGGACAGACGCGGGGCGAGGCAACCACAACCACGGTGCCGGAACCCGGTAGCGCGGTTCGAAGCTCTTGCGGGAGAATCACGAGCTATGACGGAATCGGACACCGTAGCGGAGCGAAAGCGTGCCATCCTCCAGTGGTTCGTTATCCGGGCACGTCGTGTTGAAGAACACTCTCTTGCGCAAGACAAGGATAAGTTGCTCACCTGGGCGCAGGCAACTCTTACCTTATCGGGAATCGAGGGCGAGCCGCCGAGTGAGCTTCGTTGGTCACTCCCGCCAGAGGAGCAGCTCGATTCGCTTGCTGCTCGTTGTCGTCCGTTCCTTCTCAAGGGCGACTCCGTGTACTGGGCGAACGTGACAACTGCGCTTGGCTATCTCGTTCGTAACGAAACGGATCCGGAACTTCCGGAAGCAGTCGAGAAACTGCGGGATGCTTGGAAGAAGCTCGATCGCGACTCTGCTGACTCCCTTGGGTTCGAGTCCCGGGCAGGTGGCGTTGATGGCGTGCTTGGAGACATGGTCAGCTCGAAGGCGTTGGCCTTCGCCTGGCTCTATGGCGACTTGGTTCATGCGGACGAGGACATCCCGGAGCGGGTGGGCGAGCACGGAATCGACGATCGATACCGTGCAGGCGCGATCCTGATAACCAATGTCGCACGGTGTGTGATCATGACTTTGAATGTGGTTCGCGCTTTGCAGTCGCGGGGTATTGCCAACCTGCCTGCTGAGGTGTTCGAACAGCGGGTGGTGGCAGATCCGGACGCGAAGCTGAGGATCGCTCGATCGATCATGGCGCCGGTCGGGACGTCGGTCGAGGACCTCGACAAGGCGATGGACAAAGCGGCTGAATGACGCTGGGTGCCGAGCGGAGACCGGCCGCCAGGCCGCACGCTCCGCGCGGCGCCAGAGGCGTCGCGCTCTTGTCCCGTAGACATCACGCTCACCGGGACCCCCCCGCCTCATAGACTCATTGCCCCCAGGCACTGCAGGACTTCATCAAGGTGCACCTTGACCGGCGCCCTTGCTGGGCAGGCATCCAGCGACGTCCGCTGCTGTCCGTCGGGTCGTCATCCGGTTGTGGCTCAGATAAACAGGCTCTTCCGGATCTAGAGTGCAAGGGTTCCGCAGTGGAGCAACGAGCGGATGCGGTAGTTGATCAGGTTGCGGAAG
>NZ_VRMC01000226.1:0-1697 GCF_008369905.1 Pseudonocardia sp. EV170527-09 | reverse complement strand
GCCATGACCTCCGGGTTCACCCCGGCCGACGGGCTGATGCGCTGCTTCTACGTCGCCCGCGGCAACGGCGTCGACGAGGTGACCCCGGTGGTGGAGCGGGCGCTGGGCATCCGTGCCGACGCCGGCCTGTCCACCGCCGGGGCCCGCACTCCGGAGCCGGTCGCAGGGCGGGACCTGCTCGACGACCTCGCCCACGTCCTCGCCGAGGCAGGGGCGAAGCGGATGCGCACCCAGGAAGCGCTCGCGCTGCTGGCCGCGCTGGACCGCGGGCACTACGGGTCCTGGACCTTCGAGCGCCTCGCGCGCGAGCTGCCCGACGGGGCCAAGCCCTACAAGACCGGCGGCACCATGCAGGTCGCCGCCGCCCGGATCACCGAGGCTATCAACGACCGCGACTCGCTCACCGACGGTGACGAGCTGGGGTGAGGGACCCGGGCCCGGAATCCCGGGGACCGGCCGGGGAGGCGGGGAGTTCTCCCTGACCGGGTCCCCACCGGCTCCCTCCCCGCCCTGATCAGCGTCAACACGGGTTGAGGGACCCGAGGGACCCACCCGGCCCGACCAGCGAAAACAGCACCCACCTAGGGATCGAGACACCACCCGGTGCCTCCCTCCCCGGCTTCACCCATGCCGAAAACAGGAGCAGCGATGTCGACGCAGAGTGAGCACGGAGTGATGACCGAGCGGTGGGGCTGGCAGCCCACCGCCCGCATGCACGACGGACTGCCGACGTGGCGGTGGCGCTGTGCCCCGGCTGGGCTGGTGACCCGCCGACAGATGCGGGCGGCCGGGCGAGCCCCGGCAGGAGCGGCGCCGGTGGGCCGGATCGAGTGCCGCCACGGACGCCGATGGGCGCTGCTGTGGGACCCGGCCGAGCTGGGCCCCAAACGGACCCCCACACCCGGGCAGCGGGCCGCGCTGGGCCAGGCGCTGGCCGCCCGGCGGCGCTGCCCGTCCTGCGGGCGCGACGCCGGGTACTGCATCCCCCGCTCGCTGGGCTGCTGCCTCGACTGCCACGACACCACGCACCCGACCCGACACCACCAGGGAGACCCGCGATGAGGTTCCGCGCCCGTAAGACGTTCCGACTCGGCCCACTGCGGGCCACGGTCAACCAGTCCGGCCGCTGGTCGTTCGCCATCACCGTCGGTCCGGTCACCCACAACCTGCCCCGCCGCACCACCTCCATCGACACCCCCGGTCCCGGCGGCTTCCACCACCAGCACGGCCGCCGCGCCCGCCGAAGCCGTCGGGGCGGGGGCCTGCGGTGGGTCTGTAACGAGAACGGTGGTTCCGGCGATGTTGTCAGTAGTGCTCGGCGCCCGGCCAGCGGTCACCGAAAGTGATGGCGAAGGCGTTGAGGACTGGCTTCCAGCGCATCATCCATCGGGTGTGGCCTCGTCCGGTCGGGTCGAGGCTGCGGGTGACAAGGTACAGACATTTCATCGCGGCCTGCTCGCTGGGGAAATGCCCTCGCGCTCGGACCGCTCGCCGGTAGCGGGCGTTCAACGATTCGATCGCGTTCGTCGTACAGATCACCCTCCGGACCTCGATGTCGTAGTCGAGGAACGGCACGAACTCGGTCCAGGCGTTACGCCACAAACGTATCATCGCCGGATAGGCTCGCCCCCACTCGTCATCGAGATCATCCAGCGCGGCTGCAGCGGCATCGGCGGTGGACGCGGTGTAAATAGCTC
>NZ_VRMC01000225.1:0-1707 GCF_008369905.1 Pseudonocardia sp. EV170527-09 | reverse complement strand
CCGGTCCGGATCGACTCCGCCGACGCGGGATCGACCTCACCCGCCGCCACCGCCGCGGCCAGCTCGGCGCGCAGCTCGGCCATCGAGCGGGCCCGCGGCCGGGTCGCCTTGCGCCGCGGTCGGCGGCGGCCGTGCTCGCCGTCGCGGTCCCCGGCCCGGCGGTCCAGCGTCGCGACACCGTGACCGTCCGGGCGGTCGTCCTCGGTGCCGATATCGGCCGGGTCGTGGTGCTGGTCCCCGGTCCCGCCCGCGGGCTCGTCAGCAGGCGGGACCGGGAGGCTCGACAGGCCGGGGGTCTGGTCGGCCAGCCACGCCGACACCTCCGCGGCCAGGTCCCCGCCGTCGTCGTCGACGGGCAGCCCGGGGGTGGTGTGTGGGGCCAGGTGGGCACGGCCGAGCCGGTCGCGGCGCACCCGGTAGACGCCGGGGGCGTGGACCAGGCGGGCGTCGCCGTCGGTGTCGATCTCGGCGACCGCGGCCCGCAGCGCGGCCCGCCGGGCCGCGCGCAGCTTGCGCTCCGCCGCCCGCACCACACCCGGACGGCGGGCCGGGCGGGCCCCAGCGGTCACCAACTGGTGCGCGATCACCCCGGCCACCGACACCACACCCATCACCAGCCCAGTGCTCACGCCCTGGTCGAGGCCGTGGGCGATGTTCAGGCCCGCGGCCACGGCGGCGAACGCCCACACCCCCACCTGCAACGCCCACAGCGGAGCGCCCGGGTGGGTCCGGCGCCGGGACTGCACCGCGAGAGCGAACGCCCACATCCCCAGCTCGGACAGCACCGGCAGCACCGCGCCGGTCCAGGACCCGTAGACGCTGATGCCGTAGGCGGCCATCGCCGGGACCGCCATCACCGCCGACGCCACCGCCAGGGGATAGATGAGCAGGTCCACCCGGTGCCGAGCCGCCCACACCCCGACCGCCGACCGCCGGGCCGCGGCCCGCTTACGCCGCTCGGCGCGTGCTCGGCGGGACTGCTCGACCCGCGCCGCCCGCGCGGCCTGGTCACGGGCGGTCTGCTCGGTGCGGCGCCGATCGGCGATCTCCGCCCGCACCGCCTCCGCGTGCAACGCCCGCTCGGTCGCGGCGTCGGCGTCGCGGCGGGCCCGCTCCGCCGCAGCGGCCTGGTCCTCACGACGACGCTGCGCCCACGTCTCGGTGCTCACCAGTCCCACCCCGACTCCATCACCGCGGCCATCTGGTCCAGATCGATTCCCAAGTGCTCGCAGTGGTCCCCAGCGGCCAGCGCCGCGGTCACCATCGCCATCCGCGGCACCCGCCCCGCCTCGCAGCAGGTCGGGCACAGCGACAGGCACACCACCCCGACACCGGTGCCAGCGGTCACCACGACCAGCCCGCCACCCACGCCCTCACCAGCCGGGACACCGCACCCGGCGCACACCGAGTCCGTCGGGCACCGGCCTGTGTCGTCCAGGTCCACCAGCGCGCTCATCGCACGGCCGCCTTCATGCACCGCGGCCGCGAGCACACATCACCCATCCCCGACCGCACCCGGACCCCACACGACCGGCAATGCACCGGCCCCGCCGCCTCCTCCGTGTGACGACCCCGACGGTGATGCTTCGCGTGCTGCGACGCCGCGACCTCCCGCGCCACCGCAGCCCGACCCACCCGGGCCCCGCCCCTGGCCGTACTCGACAACCAACCCATCGCCCTGCTCCTCATCTCGTCTGTCCTATGTGG
>NZ_VRMC01000224.1:0-1727 GCF_008369905.1 Pseudonocardia sp. EV170527-09 | reverse complement strand
GAGCTATTTACACCGCGTCCACCGCCGATGCCGCTGCAGCCGCGCTGGATGATCTCGATGACGAGTGGGGGCGAGCCTATCCGGCGATGATACGTTTGTGGCGTAACGCCTGGACCGAGTTCGTGCCGTTCCTCGACTACGACATCGAGGTCCGGAGGGTGATCTGTACGACGAACGTGATCGAATCGTTGAACGCCCGCTACCGGCGAGCGGTCCGAGCGCGAGGGCATTTCCCCAGCGAGCAGGCCGCGATGAAATGTCTGTACCTTGTCACCCGCAGCCTCGACCCGACCGGACGAGGCCACACCCGATGGATGATGCGCTGGAAGCCAGTCCTCAACGCCTTCGCCATCACTTTCGGTGACCGCTGGCCGGGCGCCGAGCACTACTGACAACATCGCCGGAACCACCGTTCTCGTTACAGACCCGTCGCCGGGAGCTGGCTCCAGCTGATCCCGTTCTTGAGTACGTACATGATCCCGCGCAGCGCGGTCCGGTCGTCGACCGGCTTGCGGCCGGGGAACCGGTACCGGCGCGGCGGACGAGCCGGCAGCAGCGGCTCCACGCGCTCCCACAACGAGTCAGGAACAAGATCGGCAGCCATGTTGAGCGACTCTGCCGCAGCTCAGCGAGCGTCTACAGCAGACACGCCGAACTCATACTGAAACCACCTCTAACAGTCCCTCGCCGGGGGGGTGTCTCTATGGGTTTGTCAAGCGGCTGCGAGTCCGGGGTCGGGTTCGCGAACGATGGGCGGGGCGTAGGGGCGGCGGTCGCGGAGCATGGCGTAGATGACGTCGGTGCGTCGGCGGGCCAGGCAGATCAGGGCGGCGTTGTGGCGTTTGCCCTGGGCTCGTTTGCGGTCGTAGTAGGCGCGGCTGGCCGGGTCGGCCAGGGCGGCGAACGCGGAGAGGAACAACGCCGATTTCAGGGCGTGGTTGCCCCGTTGGGAGCGGGTCTCGCCCTTGATCGACGAGCCCGATCGTCTGGTGACGGGAGCGAGGCCGGCGTAGGCGGCCAGGTGCCCGGCGGTGGGGAACGCGGAGCCGTCGCCGACAATGGTGAGGATCTTGATGGCGGTCCTGACCCCGAGTCCGGGCATCGAGGTCAGGACCGGTCCAAGCGGGTGGGCCTCCAGGCGGGCTTCGAGTTCGGTGGCGAGGTCGTCGCGTTCGCGGTGGACCTCGCGCAGCTGGGTGGCGACTCCGGTGATCACGCGGGCGAACGCGGTCGTGCCGGGGACGGCCAGGCTTTGGGCATCGAGCGCGGCCATGATCTGGGTGGGCAACGTTCGGGCCAGTCGCGGGGAATGAGCTTGGCCCCCTGCGCCGGACACTGACGGTGTGGGGTCAGTGATCTTGGTGTGGTGGGGTGTGGGCTGTTTCGTAGTCGGCTGGGCTGAGCATCCCGATGCTGGAGTGGCGCCTGATCGGGTTGTACCAGCACTCTATCCACTCGAATATCGCATTGGCAAGATCGGCGCGGCTTTTCCAGGATCTGGAGTCGAGTAGTTCCAGCTGCATCGTCCCCCAGAAGGACTCGACCATCGAGTTGTCGTAACAATCGCCGACCGAGCCCATGGAACCGACTAGTCCCGCCTCGATCAGTCGGCGCCCGAACGCCCAGGACGTGAATTGCGAGCCGTGGTCAGAATGTAGGATCGCCGAGTACGGTTCGGGACTGCGACGGGTGATGGCCATGCCGAGCGCGTCGGTGACGAGTTCGGT
>NZ_VRMC01000223.1:0-1730 GCF_008369905.1 Pseudonocardia sp. EV170527-09 | reverse complement strand
TCGAGACACTGCTCAACACCGCCCACGCGGCCTGACCCACCTACCGAGATCGGGTCAACCGAACTCGGGGCAGTCCCCAGCGTCGGGATGCGGGCGCGCTCGCGGGCCGGGTCGGGGCTGGCTCCCTGCTGGGGCAGGGTCTGTAGCAGTTCGGCGGCGTTGCCGGAGTTGCCCTGGAGGGGCTGGCCGAGGGTGTAGACGATGATGCCGAGCGTGCGGTGGGCACTGAACGCCCACACCGCAGGCGACAGGGCGCCCAGCAGTGGGGCGAGGTACACCTCGCCAGGGACGAGCACTCCTTGGTAGAGGTCCTGGGACGCGGCGAACACAGCCTCGCCGCCGTCGAGTGCCTTCTGGAGTGCGACCAGGTCTCCATCGCGCAGCCGGGGGTCGTGGTCGTGCTGCAGGAGCAGCAAGAACAGCTTGGTGCGATGGATCAGCTGTGGCGATCGGCGCACCAGGTGTACCCCGACCGAGTGCATCACCTGCTCTTCGGGGCGCCCGGCGGTCCTCAGCGCCAACAGACCTTCGCGTACCCCGGCGGTCAGCTCGGGAAGCTGCTCGGCCGGAGCGCACAGGGTGGCCGCCTGCCAGACGACTATCCCGTCCACGAGCCGGTCGGAGTGCTGCGCCTTCTCCTGTAGGGCCGCGACTTCGGCGACTGCGTCGGCGCCGATGTCGTAGTCCATGTCGGCGGTCTGCTGGGCGTCGAGGAGTCGCTCCAGGCGAGGCACGGGGACGGTCGGCCCAGCAAGGTGCTCGACGTCGATCAGGCCCGGGCGGCGGCGGCGGAGGTAGGACTCCTCGGTCTGCACCTCGTGGCTGTCAGCCGCACCGGGCACCGGCCGGTTGTGCAGCCCGGCGTTCCTCAGATGCTGGGCCGGGTTGCCGTTGGCCAGCCAGCGCGGTGCCCGCAGGACAGCGCGGGTTGGGAGCGGGGGGCGGGGAGCAGCCACCTCGGAACCCTATCCGCTGCTTGATGGGATCTCGGGATCAAGCCCTGGAAGGCAGAACCGTTCCGCTTCTCCACCGACCCCGAGCTGGCCGGGAAGGTCACCGACATCTGCGGGCTCTACCTGGGCACGAACGCCGACGTCCCCGCGAACGCGATCGTGCTCAGCGTCGATGAGAAGTCCCGGATCCAGGCCCTGGACCGCACGGTGCCGATCCTGCCGATGCAGCCCGGGAAGATCGAGCGCCGTTCGCACGACTACTACCGGCACGGCACCACGACCCTGTTCGCCGCGCTCGAGATCGCCACCGGACCAGTGACCGCGGCCCTCAAGCCCAAGCACCGACACCAGGAGTTCCTCGCCTTCCTGCGCCAGATCGAGCGAACCTACCGCGACACCGTCGATGAGTGAGCTTGACCCCTGACGCCGGACACGTCACCTGAGGTGGACCCGGTCCACCAGGGAGGATGTTGTTCGTGCCTGCACCTCACCCGCCCGAGTTCCGGCGCCGCGCCGTGGACCTTGCTCGTGCTGGCGACAAGCCGGTGTCTGCGATCGCGAAGGAACTGTCGATATCGGAGTCGTGTTTGCGGAGCTGGATGGCCCAGGCCGCCGCCGACGACACCGGCGGCTCCGATTCACGGCTGAGTAGCGCCGAGAAACGCGAATTGACCGGGCTCCGTAAGGAGAAGCGTCGCCTTGAGGTGGAGAACGAGATTCTCAAGCGGGCGGCCGCGTATTTCGCCCGGGAGAACGTTCTCCCAAAGTAGTTTTCCC
>NZ_VRMC01000222.1:0-1751 GCF_008369905.1 Pseudonocardia sp. EV170527-09 | reverse complement strand
TGATCTTCGGTCCGACGCGCCGGACCAACGACAAACCAGCTCGTACCTACAGCGACATCAGAGCCCGTACGCGGACAGGTGCACCACGGCGAGCTCTCCAGCGCCGACCCGACCGGGCCGGAGTCGCTGACGCGCGTCGACCTGCACTGGACTCTCGGCCGCTACAGCGTCCCTGCTTGGGACGAGGTCACCCGGCTGAACTACGATGACTCCCGCCAGCTGCTCGCCGAGCTCCGACTGCGTCCGGTCGACGAAGTCCTCGCCGCGATGCCCTGGGATATCCCCCGGCACCGACCGGACGGCGGCGACACCGGCGCGCACCAGGGATGACCGACACACCCCAGCACCGGAGGGATCGGACCGTCGAGATGGCTGCAAACTGGCCAAGACCATCGGCGACGAGCTACTCGCCGAACGTCTGATCCAGCAAGAGGCCGCCCCCCGGCACTCGGCTCGTGGCACTTCTACGGACTCGACTCAGCATCAAGCCCTGACGACCGCTCGGGACGATGTCGGATACCAACAACAGCGCTCCCAAGACCTCGACGGCCAAGGACAGAGCCACGACACCGACGAGGGGCTCGGCTACGAGTGAACGCGATGCCATGCAGCACCACCGACGCGTGCCGGGAAGAAGTGGAAACCGGTCCGGGTTCGGCGTGGCGGCACCCTCGGCTGCTCCGCTTGGGGTACAAACACTCCATGCCGCAACCGCATCGAGGAGACCGGGTTCCGACGAACGTCCGACTCCCCCGCCACATGCGCGAGGTCGCCGAGGCCATAGCCGCGCGTGACGGCGTCGGTGTCGGCGAGGCGGTGACCAGGATCTTTGGGGAGGCCCTTGGCCTTTCCGTTCCCGAATACTGCCTGCCGAAGAGTCAGCGCAGTCGTGGAGACGAACTGGAGCTGCCTCTGAGCAAGGCCTCATAACGAGAACGAGGCGGCCCCACACAGGGGCCGCCTCGGTTCGTTCTCGCGTCAGCCGGTCCAGCACCCGCCTGACGCCGTAACCCCGGCGAACCGGGGCCCATTCCCCCACCTTCGAAGAAGGGGCGCTTTCGCGTGTCCAGGATACACCCTGGGCCGGAAGCCGACCACCACAGACACGGGGTAAGTTCGTCGTGCCCAGAATCAGAGCGCTCGCCAGCAGCGGGCACCGGGTTCTGCACTCTGTGCTACGAGCACGGCGCCTTCACCCTGGCCTCCGGCTCCTCCCAGCTCTGCCTGCTCCACCAGCTCCCACTCGGCGAGCAACCACCCATCGACGCCTTCGGCGTCCGCACACCGGCCGCCCCGCGCCGCACCCCTCGCGGCCGGGCCGCGAGGGGTCGAGTCGGGCCGACCAGCGGCCCCGGACGGCCACACCGTGCCCTGCCTCCCAGCAGACGGGCGCGTGCGCGTGGTGTTGCCCGGGCCCGAGCCCGGCACCGCGCTGGGTTCGGGCCGCACCCGGGCTGGCGCAACTTCATCGACCGGGAGTACCGGGTCCTGACCGCCCAGCGCGAGGCCCTCGACTACGTCGCCCGCCTCGTCGACGACGAGGAGTGGCGTTCAGACAAGCGGCGTAGCTGGTCGGCGATCCTGCGGAGACTGGTGTGCCATATGGACTGGGAGACCGGCCTGATCACCGGACTCACCACACAACGCCTGGGCGCTGCTGGTGACCGCGCCGAACGCACAGTCTCCCGAGTCCTGGCCTGGGCCCGAGACCGCGGCCTACTCGTCGTCGTCGAACCCGGCGCCAGCGCAGA
>NZ_VRMC01000221.1:0-1762 GCF_008369905.1 Pseudonocardia sp. EV170527-09 | reverse complement strand
GAGCTATTTACACCGCGTCCACCGCCGATGCCGCTGCAGCCGCGCTGGATGATCTCGATGACGAGTGGGGGCGAGCCTATCCGGCGATGATACGTTTGTGGCGTAACGCCTGGACCGAGTTCGTGCCGTTCCTCGACTACGACATCGAGGTCCGGAGGGTGATCTGTACGACGAACGCGATCGAATCGTTGAACGCCCGCTACCGGCGAGCGGTCCGAGCGCGAGGGCATTTCCCCAGCGAGCAGGCCGCGATGAAATGTCTGTACCTTGTCACCCGCAGCCTCGACCCGACCGGACGAGGCCACACCCGATGGATGATGCGCTGGAAGCCAGTCCTCAACGCCTTCGCCATCACTTTCGGTGACCGCTGGCCGGGCGCCGAGCACTACTGACAACATCGCCGGAACCACCGTTCTCGTTACAGACCCGTTGCGGCGAGTGCGCGAGGTCCGGTCGGCAGCCGGCCGAGCAGGAGCCGCGCGGAGTCCCTGTGCGCGAGCAGGTGGGTCCGGCGGGTGATGGCGAGCCCGCGCAGCATCCGCCGCCAGCGGGGCCCGGTGCCTTTCGCGAGGGCGGCGAGGGTAGCGGCGTCGACGGGCGGGACCAGTGCGTCCGCCACGAGGTCGACCAGTGCCGCCCGGTCGGCGACGTGGAAGTACAGCGACGGCGCGCGCACGCCCAGCTCCGCAGCGACTGCACGCATCGTGACGCCCTCCAGCCCCGCCCGGTCCATGACTTTGAGCACACCGTCAACCAGCCGTTCCTGAGTGATCTGCGCCATGAAACGTTCCCTGCGTGCTGCAACGGCTGACAATGACGGGGCTAGCCTAACTTAGTTAGAGGAGCGTGTCGTGTCGCGTCCTGACTACGGGGTCGATGCCTCCTACGTGCCCGCCGGCTATCTCGCCGGTGCCGTCGTCGCCGGTGTCGTCGCAATGCTGGTCGACCCCGGAGTCTGGTGGGCCGCCGCGGCGTGCCTGCTCTGCGCGGGGATCTACCTGCACACGACCCGCCGTGGGAAGCTCGTGACATGGGAGCGGCTGCTCGACGAGGCCGGGGTCGCACCGGATGCGGTGGTCCTCGACGTCGGCTGTGGTCGTGGCGCGGTGGCGGTCGCCGTCGCCCGGCGGGTGCCCCGTGGCCGGGTGGTGGGTATCGACCTGTGGCGGCGCGGCGACCAGTCGGGCAACGACCCGGAGGCGACCCGTGCCAACGCCGTGGCGGCCGGTGTCGAGGACCGGGTCGAGCTGCAGACCGCGGACATGTGCGACCTGCCGTTCCCGGATGCATCGTTCGACCTGGTGGTCTCCTCGCTCGCGGTGCACAACGTGGCCGATCCCGAGGGTCGGGACAGGGCCGTCGACGAGATGTGCCGGGTGCTTCGTCCGGCGGGGCGCATCCTGCTCGCCGACATCCGCAACACCCGCCGCTACGCCGAGCGGATCCGGTCGTGCCGCCCGTCGGCGACGGTCACCCGGTCCGGGCTGGGGCCCTCGATGTGGTGGAGCGGTCCGTGGGCCCCGACCCACATCGTGCGTATGGCCTCCGCCGGGTGAGGTTCAGGATGTGGGCAGCTCGTCCACGGTGACGGCTTAGATGTGATGTCCAGGGAGGTTGGTCAGCCTGGTGACTGGTGGCTGGCCGCCGATGGCGGAGTGAGCGCGGTGGTGATTGTAGAAGTGCAGCCAGCCGGGTAGGGCGTCGTTGCGTTGGCGGGTCGACTCATAGAGTCGGGCGTAGGCCCAGCCGTCGGCCAGGGTCC
>NZ_VRMC01000220.1:0-1783 GCF_008369905.1 Pseudonocardia sp. EV170527-09 | reverse complement strand
CAGCAACGACTGAACACCCGACAAGGGGGTCAGTCCCAATCCGTCGTTACGGGGTTACTCCCAACCCGCCGTTGACACCCCCTGCCGGACTCGGTCGAGATCCGTGTCTGGGACTCCAGCTCCGAGCTGCGCTACTGGGTGCTCCCGCAGCGCCCGGCCGGCAGCGAGCACCTGTCGGAGGAGCAGCTCGCCGAGCTCGTCACCCGGGACTCGATGATCGGGGTCGGAACACCGAAGCCGGTGGTCACCGAGGCGGCCGGGGCATGAGCGAGGGGGTGCGCACCGACACCACCGAGCTGGGCGATGCCCGCCGGCGGATCGAGAAGCTGGTGTGCGACATGCCCGGCGCCGACAAGCCGTTCTCCGAGCCGTGGGAGGTGCGGGCCTTCGCGATGGCCGTCGCCGCCTACCACGAGGGCCACTACGAGTGGAGCGAGTTCCAGCTCTCGCTGATCGACTCCATCCGCTCGTGGGAGAAGGGCGACGGCGGCGAGCCGTGGAGCTACTACCTGCACTGGCTGGAGGCGCTGGAGACCACCCTGGCCTCCAGCGGTGCCCTGTCGGACTCCGTCGCCCTCGACGAGCGGACCCGCCAGGTCCTGTCCACCCCGCGCAACGCCAACCACCACGAGGCGCGGCGCGAGCCGGTCGCGATCTCGCCGGCGTCACGCTGAACCAGGTCGTCGGCCCGGTCCGTCTCCCCACGGACCGGGCCGGTGCCGTCGTCATGACGCCGCTCCCCGCATCCGCGCCCGTCGACGGCGGACCCGGCACGGTGCCGGTCTCCCGCGTGCCGCTCGGGCCCCGCTTCGTCGCCCGGTCCGGTCGTCCGCAGGGCTGGTCCCCGGCCCACCGCGTGCTCGGGCCGGAGCTGGACGACACCCTCCACCGCGTGGCCGACGAGCGCGGGACCGACCGCCGTGCCGTCGCGGCGGTCCTGCTGCTCGACCGCTACGCCCTGCGCCTCGCCGCCCCGGTCCTGGCCGCGTTCCACGAGCTCGACGTGCTGCTCGACGCCCGCCCGGAGGTGGTCTCCCTCGGCCCGGACCCCCACGCCCCGGGCTGGCTCGCCCTCGCCGCTCCCGGGCGCCCCGCCCGGGGGGACCGGGCGGCGCTGCGGGCGTCGCTGCTCGACGGGGCGCTGCTGCCGCTCGCCGAGGAGCTCGCGGTACGGACCCGGGCCGGGCGTCGCACGCTGCGGGCCGCGGTCGCGCACGCGGTGGCGCTGAGCACGCTGCACCTGTCCTGGCGGCGCCCGCGTCCCGACGCCCTCGTCGGGCAGACCCGGGCGCTGCTGCACGACGCCGGGCTGGCCGGTCTGGTCGTCGTCGGTGCGGTGCGCGTCGACGGCACCGACTGGATGTCGGTGCGCCGCCGGGCCTGCTGCCTCGCCTTCCGGACCACCTCCGCCGCCGGGCGGTACTGCGGTGCCTGCCCGGTACGCCCCGCCGCCGCGGTCGAGTCCGACCTGGCCGACGCCGCCCGCTCGTTCCGCGCCCGCGCGGCGCCGGACCCGCTACCGACCGCGCCGGACCCGCTGTCGAACCCGCTGTCGAACCCACCGGGGAGCACACCGTGATGCTGATGGTCGATCTGGTCGGACGCGCGGCGCTGCGCCGTGGGCTCACCACCACCGAGGCCGTCGACCGCTGGTACGACCACCACGCCGACGGGCCTGTGCAACGAACGGTGGTTCCGGCCCGACACGCCGGACCTCAGCGTCCGGCGGGATGGGCACTGTGAGTGATGACATCAGACCCTATGGGCTCTGCTGAGAACGAGA
>NZ_VRMC01000021.1:0-71529 GCF_008369905.1 Pseudonocardia sp. EV170527-09 | reverse complement strand
GTGCACACCCGCTGGTGGGCCCCCGACGGCCCCGGGCCCGCGGTCCGGCTGCAGGTCGTGCTCGCCGACGGCGCGGCGGGGGTGCGCGGTCCCGGGAACCGCCGGCGCGGGCAGCGCGTCTCCCGCCCGCGCCACCGCCGGCCGACCCGGGACCGGTGCGTGCGCGGCAGGGTCCGCGCATCCCGTGCTCCCGGCGGTGCTCCCGGTGCTGGTCCCGGCGCCGTCCGCCGCGGGGGCCGTGACCTCCGGCCGGGCGGGGACCGCAGTGTCCGACTGGGCGGGGACCGCAGTGTCCTCGACGACCCGTTCGTCGCCCCACCGCACCAGCCGCACCCGCTCGCCCGGGTCGCGGCCACCCGTCGGGACCGCGGTGAACACCGCCTCCGGCCCGAGCAGCGCCTGCACCCGGACCAGGGCCCGCCCGGCCCGCTCGTCGCCCTCGCCGACGTCGCCCCACAACCCGCGCTGCAGCGCCCCGGCGACCACGGTGTCCTCCGGGGTGAGCCGCAGCGCGACCAGCGTCCCGGAGCCGCCGCGCCCGAGCCACGAGTCGAGCTGCCAGCGCACCCGGTCGACCGTCCCGGACGGGGTCAGCGGCTCGGCGCACCGCCAGACCCGCAGCAGCTCCTCCCCGCTCTCGGTGCGTGCGTGCACCCCCAGGCGGGTGCAGGCCAGGCCGTGACCGGCGAGCGCGGTGTGCACTCGGGTCGCGAGCGCCCGCGCGGCGAAGGCGGCCGCGTCGACCCGGTCCACCGGTGGATCCAGCTCGACCGCCGCGGCCAGCTCCTCCGGCGGGACCCGGCGCGCGGGCGGGCGGGGGTCGCGCCCGCGGGCGAGCCGGTGCGCGGCCACCGCGTCGGCGCCGAAGCGTGAGGCCACGTCGGCCTCCGACAGCGACGCGAACGCCCCCAGCGAGCGCAGCCCCAAGCGGCGCAGCAGATCCACCAACGCAGCCCGGTCGACGTCGGGATCCCGGTCCAGCTCGGCGACCTCCAGCGGTGCGAGGAACTCCGCCGACCGCCCCGGTGGCACCCCACGCCCCCGACGGGCGGCGAGCTCGGCGGCGAACATCCCGTCCGCGACGCCGATCTGGCACTCGGTCCCGGCGTGCAGCGCGACCTGGTCGATCAGCCGCTCCACCGCGGCGCGCTCCCCGCCGAACCAGCCGACCGGACCGCGCGCGGGCAGCACCAGCAGCCCCGGCCGCACCACCTCGACGCCGGGGGCGAGCGCCTCCACCGCGGCGACGACCGGCTCGAACAGCCGGGCGTCGCGCCCCTGGTCGGGGGCGAGCACCACGAGGTCCGGACACCGGGCCTGCGCCTCCCGACGACGCAGCCCCCGGCGGACGCCGTGCCGGCGGGCCGTCGCCGAACAGGCCAGGACCCGGTTGGCGTGCAGGACCGCGGCCGGCCGGTCCGCCGGGACGTGCGCGGCGCGGGCGGCCGCGGTGACCGGCCAGTCCGGGGACCAGACCGCCAGCACCCGCGGGTCGGGCTCCGCCCGCCCACCGCCGCCCGTGCCCGCTCCGCCGCGCACGCTCACCCTGCCGACCGCGCCCGTCGCGCCGCCCGCCTCCGTCGTACCGGACGTGCTCATCCCGCCGCCCGGGCCACGGGGCGCGCAACCGGGGCCTCGCCCACCGTGGACGCGTGGACCACGGGGACCGACGGCACCGAGGCGATCGCGGGCACCGGGGGCGTCACCGGGGCCGGGACGACCGTCCCGCCGGGGCCCGGGAGGAGCACCTCCACCCCCCGGCCGGCCGGGCCGATCCCGCGCCCCTCCGCCCGGACCTCGACCCGCCGGGAGCGCAGCCGCCCCGTCCCGCGGCCGACGCCCTCCCAGCGCGGACGGGTGCAGTGCAGCCGTAGGTCGGCCCCCGGCCACCCGCCGAGCACCAGCAGCACCGCGCCCCGCTGCCGGGCCCGCGCTGCGAGCCGCTGCCGGTCCCCGGCCCGCAGCCCGGCCCGCTCCGGCCCGGCCACGACCACGAGGTCCAGCCCGTCCAGCAGCGCCGCGGTCACCCCGACCAGGTCCGCACCGGGGTCGGGGACCAGCGCCAGCCGGTCCAGCCGCACGCCCGCCTCCGCCGCGGCCGTCGCGCCGAGGCCGGGGCGGCCGACCACACCCGCCCACGCGCCCTCCGCGGACGCGGCGGCCAGCAGCGCGAACAGCAGCGACCCCGCACCGGATCCCACGCCCACCGCCACGGTGGATCCCCGCCGCAGACCCCCACCGGGTAGCAGACCGGCCAGCGGCCCCGGCACCGGCCGCAGGTCCGCCTCGCTCACCGGACGCGGCTCGACCGTCCCGACCCTGCGGGCCGGGGCCTCCGGCTCCGGGCAGCGCCCCGCGGGCCCCGGCCGGGACCGCTCCAGGCCAGCCCGGGTCTCCGTCCGGTGCAGGACGTGCCGGGCCCGGGCGAACCGCTCGGCGGCGGAGCCGGCCGAGGACCCCGGCCCCCCGGCCGGGCCCCGCGCCCCGGGCAGCGGCTCCCGCCCGCCCCCGGGGACACGGGACCCGGCTCCGACCACCGGCCCGGACCCCTCCGGACCGGTGTCGGCCCCGACGTCGGCACCGGCTCCCCCACCGGCACCGCCGATCACCCGGCCGACCGCCGCCGCTCCCCCGACGACGACCGGCCCCCCGCCCGCATCGACGCGCACCGCAGTACCTCCCCGCCACACACCGCGCCGCGGCCGAACGGCCGCGACCTCGCCCGGCGCGCCGCGGGGAAGGCGACGCGTGCTCGAACTGACGTTCGAAGCATAGGGCCTGTGCCGCCTCTCCGCATCCCCCGGGTGGGGGTGGCGACGACGACGGGAGGACCGTCGCACGCACCCCCGACATTCTCGGCCGGAACACCCTCCGAACTGCGGGAACGCCGACGGCCCGGGCCGCGCGAGGCGGTCCCGGGCCGTCGGGGTGGGCGGTGGGTCAGTGGGCGAAGTGCCGTGTCCCGGTCAGGTACATCGGCACGCCCGCCCTGGCGCAGGCCGCGACGACCTCCTCGTCCCGGACCGAGCCACCGGGCTGCACGACGGCGGCGACACCGGCGTCGAGCAGCACCTCCAGCCCGTCGGGGAAGGGGAAGAACGCGTCGGAGGCGGCGACCGCACCGCGGGCCCGGTCCCCGGCCCGGGTCACGGCGAGCTTCGCCGCGTCGACCCGGTTGACCTGGCCCATGCCGACGCCGACCGCGGCGCCGTCGTGGGCGAGCAGGATCGCGTTGGACTTCACCGCGCGGCAGGCGCGCCAGGCGAACGCGAGGTCGTCGAGCACCTCGGGGGCGACGGCGTCGCCGGTGACGAGCTTCCAGGCGGCCGGGTCGTCGCCGTCGGCGTCGACGAGGTCGCGCTGCTGCACCAGCAGCCCGCCGGAGATCGGGCGCAGCTCGGTGCCGGTGCGGGCGGCGCCGTCGGGGATGCGGAGCACGCGGACGTTCTTCTTGCGCGCCAGCACCTCCAGCGCGCCGTCGGCGTAGCCGGGGGCAACGACGACCTCGGTGAAGATCTCGGCGACCTGTTCGGCCATCGCGACCGAGACCTCGCCGTTGACCGCGATGACCCCGCCGAACGCCGACACCGGGTCGGTGGCATGTGCCTTGCGGTGGGCCTCGGCGACGTCGGTGCCGACCGCGATCCCGCACGGGTTGGCGTGCTTGATCACCGCGACCGTCGGGCGGTCGCCGTGGTCGTGCGCGGCGCGCCAGGCGGCGTCGGCGTCGACGTAGTTGTTGTAGGACATCTCCTTGCCGTGCAGCTGCTCGGCACCGGCGAGGCCGGAGCCGGTGCCGTCGGTGTAGAGCGCGGCGGACTGGTGCGGGTTCTCGCCGTAACGCAGCGGGCGCTCGCGGGTCCAGGTGGCGCCGATCCACTCGGCGGACGCCTCGTCGTCGCCGGTGGGGAACTGCTCACCCATCCAGGTCGCGACCGAGACGTCGTAGGCGGCAGTGTGCCGGAAGGCGTCGGCGGCGAGCCTGCGACGATCCTCCACGACGAACCCGCCCGCACCGACCTGCTCGAGCACCCAGGGGTAGCGCGAGGGGTCGACGACCACGGCGACGCTCTCGTGGTTCTTCGCCGAGGCCCGCACCATCGCCGGGCCGCCGATGTCGATCTGCTCGACGGCCTCGTCGCGGCTCGCGCCGGACGCGACGGTCTCACGGAACGGGTAGAGGTTCGACACCAGCAGGTCGAACGGCGCGATGTTCAGCTGCTCGAGCTGGGCGAGGTGCTCGGGCTTGCGGGTGTCGGCGAGCAGCCCGGCGTGCACCCGCGGGTGCAGGGTCTTGACCCGGCCGTCGAGACACTCGGGGAACCCCGTGACCTCCTCGACGGGGGTGACCGGGACGCCGGCGTCGGCGATCCGCTGGGCGGTGGAGCCGGTCGAGACGATCTCCACCCCGGCGGCGTGCAGCCCGGTGGCCAGGTCGAGGAGACCGGCCTTGTCGTAGACGCTGATCAGGGCCCGGCGTACCGGCCTGCGCTCACTCACTGTTCACCTCGTGGGGTTGGGCGGCGGTGGCGAACCGTCGCACGGTCGCGACCAGCAGCCGTCGTTCCTCGGTCTTGATGCGCTCGTGCAGGGAGGTCTCGTCGTCGCCCGGGAGCACGGGGACCTCCGCCTGTGCGAGCACCGGTCCGGTGTCGAGCCCGGCGTCGACCTCGTGCACGGTCGCGCCGGTGACGGGCACCCCGGCGGCCAGCGCGTCCCGGACGGCGTGCGCGCCCGGGAACGCCGGCAGCAGAGCCGGGTGCGTGTTCAGCATCGGGCATCCGAGCGCGTCCAGGAAGGCCGGGGAGACAAGCTTCATGAACCCCGCCCCGACGACGAGGCCCGGCCGGTGCGCGAGGACGGCCGCGGCGAGCGCGGTGTTCCAGGCGTCGCGGTCGGCGTGGTCGGCGACACGTTCGACGAAGGTGGGGACGCCGACGGCACGGGCCCGGTCGAGCCCGGCGGCACCCGGGCGGTCGGCCCCGACGGCGACGACGGCGAACCCGGCGTCCGCGGTGTCGAGCAGTGCCTGCAGCAGGGTCCCGCTCCCGGAGACGAGGACGACGACCCGCAGCGCCTCGTGCCGCTCCTGCGCGCCCACCGTGTCCCTTCCTCGCCGGTCCGGGCCGCTCCCACGGCCCCTGGCCAGGGTAGACGCGCCCTCCGACGGCGACGGTGCCCGGTGCGGTGGCCCGGGTCACCCGGCCGTGGTGGTGGGCCGCGTCGGGTCAGTCGGCCCTGTCGGCCCTGTCGGCCCTGTCGGCCACGTGGTCGCCGTGGTCACCGTGGTCGCCGCGGTCGCGGTCCCGTTCGGTGGCGCCCTCGCCCGCGGCGCCACGGCGGGAGGCCGTGCGCCCGGCTCCGTCGGGCTCCTCGTCGGAGACGGCGTGGCGGTGGGGCTGGACGTCGCCGTGCTCTCCGTCGTCGTCCCACGTGGCGTCGGCCCGGCGGACGGGTGCCCCGGCGGTGCGACGGCGTTCGACCAGCTCCGCCACCGTCGGGGTGCGACGGCGGTCCCGGGCGGCCCGGGCCCGGTCGACCGCGGTCCGCGGCCGGTCGGTGCCGCCCATGGGGACGTGCCGGGCGAGCTCGGTACCGGCGCAGGTCAGCACGGCCGGGATCCCGACCAGCAGCAACGCGCAGCCGAGGACCGCCCACGGGTGGAACGACACCGGGTCGTAGGGCCCGCCCGCGAGCGCACCGCCCGCGAGCGCCGCCGGGACCGCCGACCCGACCGCGACGACCACGGCCGCCGTCGCGGAGGCCGCGACCCGCTCCACGACCGGCGCGTCCTCCCCCAGCGCCCGGCGGCAGGCGATCCCGCCGAGCACCCCCGCGACGACGGGCAGCAGCACGACCAGCACCGCGGCCGTCGGGACGGTGGTGACGGGCAGGACCGCCACGGGCGGGAACGGCGGCAGCGGCCCCGGCTCGGCACCGAACGGACCCGACCGGGCGATGCCGACCGACACCCCCGCGCCCAACGCCCAGGACAGCGCCCCGACCAGGGCGTTCGGCAGGTACCCCACGCTCAGCACCAGCACCCCGAAGCCCGCCCAGGCCCCGGGGGCGATGCGCTCGGCGGTGTCGGCGACGTCCGAGGCGCTCGCGAGCAGCGCCACGGTGAGGACGAGGGCGGCGACCAGCAGCAGCCCGGCAGCCGCGACCCGGGCCCCGGCGAGTGCCGCGCCGGGCCATCCCGACAGCACCCGCTGCCACGCGGCCGGGGCCCCGCACGCGTGGACGACGCCGATCCCGGCGGCCGTCCCGGCCACCAGCCCGGCCCCGATCATCGAGGCCCAGGGCGCGGTCACGGCCATGTCCCGCGGCAGCAGCGCCCCGGCGAGCACGGCGACCGCGGCGGCGGCCCCGGCCTGGGAGGCGACGACGGCACCGGCGTCGTGCCGGACCCGCCCGCCGAGCCGGAGCACCGCCCAGCGCGAGCAGAAGGCGACCAGCGCGACGACCACCAGCGTCGGCAACAGCGGCAGCACCCCGAACGGGCGCCCGTCCACGGCGACCGGGATGAGGTGCGCGGCCAGCCACAGCGGGACGGCGGTGGCGAGTGCCCCGTCCGCGGTGACCTCGACGCCGCCGGTGCCGGTCAGCAGCGCCGCCACCGGGACGAGCATCGTGTACCCGGCGAGGACGGCGCCCATCGTGGCGACGAGGAGGATCCGCAGCCGGTCCAGCCCGGTGCCGGTCCCGGTGCCGCGCGTCGGGGTCCGGACGGGGCGGCGGCGCCCCCGCTCCCGCTCCGCGACGGCGGTCGCGCGCCCACCGCGGGACCGCTCGGGTGCGGGCCCGGTGGACCGGGCCCGGGAGGCCGGGCGACCGCGGGCGGGACGGGGCGGGGTGGCGCTCACCCGGTCAGCGTCGCAGCGAACCCGGCCCGGGCGGGGCAGGCACGCCGTGACGTGCCGGGGCCCACGGTCCCGGCAGATCAGGCGGAGCCGTCACCACCGGGCCGGAAGGTGCGGGTGGCCTCGGCGTCGCCGGTGGCCGGGATCGCTGGATTCTCGGTCTGCTCGCCGGCGGCCGGGGTGGAGCCGGGGATCACGGAGGGGCGGGTGACGCCCGTGTCCTCGCCCGCCTGGTCCGCGCCCGCCGTGTCGGGGGTGGTCGCGGGCGGGGCCTGCTCGGATCCCGGTGTGCCGGTCACCGCGGCGGCACGATCACCGTAGGACACCCCGGAGAAGGCGCCGCCCCCGCCGGACGGCGTGTGCGGTGCCGCGTCGGCCTGCGGGCTGCGTCCACCGCCGACCGCGTGCCGGCCCGCGTCGTCGCCCGTCCGGTCCTGCACCCCGGGCGCCTCGGGCGCGCCGTGGGCCCCGGGCTGGCCCGGGTACTGCCCGACGGCGGGCTGCGACGCCGCGGGCACCGCGCCGGAGGCTCCGTGGGGGGCGGCGCCGTACTGACCCGGTCCGTACTGACCCGGTCCGTACTGACCGACGCCGTACTGGCCGGCCCCCGGCTGCGCGGCGCCGTGCTGTCCCGCGCCGTGCTGGCCCCCACCGTGCTGTCCTGTGCCGTGTTGTCCTGCGCCGGGCTGCCCTGCGCCGTACTGCACCCCACCGGGCGGCCCCGGGGCGTACGGAGCGGCGCCGGACGGGGCCCCGTAGGGACTCACGCCGTACTGGCCCGCGGCGTAGGGATCCGCCGCGTAGGGCGCCGCACCGGAGGCCCCGCCGTACGGCGCCGCGGCTCCCGGCTGACCCACGCCGTAGGGCTGCTGCGGCATCCAGGGCGCCTGCTGGCCCGGCGGGACCTGGCCGGGGCCCCAGCCGGGCTGCCCGACGTGCGACGGGCGCTGTGCCCGCGGGGCGGGAGCGGTGACCACGCCGGACAGGAGGAGCTGGGCGTAGAGCAGTGCGGCGGCCGCGAGCAGGGCGACCACGAACACGACCCAGCCCAGCGTGCCGCCGATCGCCGTGGTGCCGGTGCCGGCCAGGACCAGCAGCATCGTCAGCGCACCCGTCGTCGACAGGACCACGCCCGCGACCAGGGTGCGGCCGGTGCCGGGCAGCAGGGTGAGCGCACCCGCGACACCACCGGCGACGACCATCGCGACCGGGAACAGCCCGGTGGTGACGTCGAAGAAGGTCAGGACCAGCGTCAGCAGGGCCAGCACGGCCCCCGCCAGCACGGCGATCCGCACCGTCGGGGCAGGCGGGGCCTGCTCGGGAGCCGGGGCGGCCCCTGGCTCGTTGCTCGACATGACGACCACTCCCGTGTGACGGACGGACTCGCTGCACCGCACGCTAGCCGATGTCCCCGACACGACCGGGTGAGGCGCACGGGGGTGCACACAGCACGACGCGCGGGCACCCGGGAGGAGTTCCCGGGGCCCGCGCGTCGGACGTGCACGGAGAGCGCTCCGATCAGGCGGAGAGGATCTCCTTCATCAGGGCGGCGGTCTCGGACGGCGTCTTGCCGACCTTCACGCCGGCGGCCTCGAGGGCCTCCTTCTTCGCCTGCGCGGTGCCGGCCGAACCGGACACGATCGCGCCGGCGTGGCCCATCGTCTTGCCCTCGGGGGCGGTGAAGCCCGCGACATAGCCGACGACCGGCTTGGTGACGTTGGCCTTGATGAAGTCCGCGGCGCGCTCCTCGGCGTCGCCACCGATCTCGCCGATCATCACGATGGCCTCGGTCTCGGGGTCCGCCTCGAACGCCTCGAGGGCGTCGATGTGGGTGGTGCCGATGACCGGGTCGCCGCCGATGCCGATGGCGGTGGAGAAGCCGAACTCACGCAGCTCGTACATCATCTGGTAGGTCAGCGTGCCGGACTTCGACACCAGGCCGATCTTGCCCGGGCCGGCGATGTTCGCCGGGATGATGCCCGCGTTGGACTTGCCGGGCGAGATGATGCCGGGGCAGTTCGGGCCGATGATCCGGGTCTTGTTGCCCGTGGCGACCGCGTGCGCCCAGAAGTACGCCGAGTCGTGCACCGGGATGCCCTCGGTGATGACGACCGCGAGCGGGATCTCGGCGTCGATGGCCTCGATGACCGCGTCCTTGGCGAACTTCGGCGGGACGAAGATGACCGACACGTCGGCGCCGGTCTCCTTGATCGCCTCCTCGACCGTGCCGTACACGGTGACGTCCTTGCCGCCGACCGTGTGCGTGGTGCCGGCCTTGCGGGCGTTCACACCGCCGACGATGTTCGTCCCGGCGGCCAGCATCTTGGTGGCGTGCTTGGTGCCCTCGCCACCGGTGATGCCCTGGACGATGACCTTGCTGTTCTCGTTGAGGAAGATCGACATGTCTCAGGCTCCAGCGTTCGCGAGCTCGGCGGCCTTGGCGGCCGCGTCGTCCATCGTGCCCACCACGGTGACGAGCGGGTGGTTCGCGTCGGCGAGGATCTGACGACCCTCCTCGACGTTGTTGCCGTCCAGGCGGACGACCAGCGGCTTGGTGGCCTCGTCGCCCAGGATCTTGAGGGCCTCGACGATGCCGTTGGCCACCGCGTCGCACGCGGTGATGCCGCCGAAGACGTTGACGAAGACGCTCTTGACCTCGTCGTCGCCCAGGATGACGTCCAGGCCGTCGGCCATGACCTGCGCCGAGGCGCCGCCGCCGATGTCGAGGAAGTTGGCGGGCTTGACCCCGCCGTGCGCCTCGCCGGCGTAGGCGACGACGTCGAGGGTGCTCATGACGAGCCCCGCGCCGTTGCCGATGATGCCGACCTGGCCGCCGTCCAGCTTGACGTAGTTGAGGCCCTTGGCCTTGGCCTTCGCCTCGAGCGGGTTCTCGGTGCGCTCGTCGACCAGCTCGGCGTGCGCCGGGTGCCGGAAGTCGGCGTTGGCGTCGAGGGTGACCTTGCCGTCGAGGGCGATCACCTTGTCCTGCGGGTCGCGGACCAGCGGGTTGACCTCGACCAGCGTCGCGTCCTCGGAGACGAAGGTCTCCCAGAGCTTCACGATGACGTTCGCGGCCTCGTCGGCGACGGCGGCCGGGATCTTGCCCGCGGCGACGATCTCGTCGGCCTTGGCCTTGTCGACGCCGGCGATCGGGTCGATCGCGATCCGGGCCAGCGCGTCCGGCCGCTCGACGGCCAGCTGCTCGATCTCCATGCCGCCCTCGGCCGAGCACATGGCCAGGAAGGTGCGGTTGGACCGGTCCAGCAGGAAGGAGAAGTAGTACTCCTCGGCGATGTCGCTGGCCTCGGTGACCAGGACCTGGTGCACGGTGTGGCCCTTGATGTCGAGGCCCAGGATGGCCTCGGCCTTCTCCTTGGCCTCGTCGGCGTTCTGCGCCAGCTTCACGCCGCCGGCCTTGCCCCGACCACCGGTCTTGACCTGCGCCTTGACCACGACGGCGGTGCCCAGCTCGGCGGCCGCGGCCACCGCGTCGGCGGCGTTGTCCACGGTCCGGCCCGGCAGCACCGGGACTCCGTGCGCGGCGAAGAGGTCCTTCGCCTGGTACTCGTAGAGGTCCACTCGGCTCTCCCGCTCCACTTCGCTCTCGCCGCGACCGGCGCGTCCCCGGCTCGTTCCCCGGGCGCGCCCCGCACAGGTGGCGGGCGGCAGCGGTCGCGGACGTCGGTGATGCTGCGTCGGGGAGCCTAGCCACGCCGCGCGCACCGGTCCTGACCTGGGCCGGTGACCGCTGTCACCCTGTCGGCGCAGTGCTCGATTCAGATGGACCGTCCGAGTGATCGGGACCACGGATCGTTCCGCGAGACAGCGGAATCCTGTGACCTGCCTTACCTTTCGAGTATGGCGACGTCGCTACCCGGAGGCGCTCGCCTGCACGCGATCGCCGACGGGGCGCTGTCGACAGTGACGGCCGCGACGTCCGATCTCGCGCAGGCGGCGGGCTACGCCGCACGGACCTTCACCTCGCGTGCGGGGCTGCGCGGGCTGGCACTGGAGGGCGCCTGGCTGGCCGCGCACCTCGCGCTGTACCCGATCGGGCTGGCCGAGGAGACCGTCCGCCCGCAGGGCCACTGGCGCACCGACAGCCTGCCGCCGGTCAAGCGGAGCCTGGTCGTCGCCGACCCCGCCGCGGCCGGGACGCCGATCCTGCTGGTGCACGGGATCATGGACAACCGCTCGGTGTTCACCGTGTTCGCCCACGAGCTGCGCCGGCGCGGCTTCGGCGTCGTGCACGCCATCAACTACAGCCTGCTCACCGACGACGTCCGCACCGCGGCACACGAGCTGCGCGGCCACGTCGAACGACTGCGCGAGGCCACCGGGTCGGACCGGGTGCACATCGTCGGGCACTCCCTCGGCGGCGTGATCGCCCGCTACTACGTGCAGCGGATGGGTGGCGACGCCGTCGTCGACACCCTGGCGACGCTCGGCAGCCCGCACTCGGGCAGCAACCTGGCCCGGCTCGCGCCGCTCCCGCTGTGCCGCCAGCTCCGCCCCGGCTCGCCGATCCTGCGTGAGCTGGACGAACCGGCCCCCGGCTGCCGGACCCGGTTCCTGGTGGTCTGGTCACGAATGGACGAGATCATCGTCCCGCAGTGGAACTCCCGGCTGCGCCACCCCGACCTCGACGTCACCGAGCTGGAGTTCGACGACGTCGGCCACCTCGCCCTGCCCGTGGACCGGCGCACCGTGCACTTCGTGGCGAGCACTCTGGCCCGCGGCGAGGCGGAGCGCCGCGAGCACGACCGGGTGCGCGACCGGAGGCTGCGCGGGTCGCTGCGACTGGTCGGACGGCACGCGGCGCAGGGCGCCTGAGGACCGGGGTCCGCGCGGGGGAACGGGGTTCCTCCGTTCGCCGTCGCGTCGATGACCGCCCGACCGGTCGCCGATGATCCACGACCGTCCGCAACGGCGCGATGGCCCGCCGTTGCCGCTCGGCGAGGCCCGGGTTACCGTCGCGTTGTCCACGTCACGGACCGGTCACGGTGATCGGTGTCGCCCCGAACGACACCATCCCCCGACGGAGCCCCCACTCCGACGATCACCGCCGAACGGCCCGCGGCGCCCTTGACCACCAGAAGGGCAGTCTTGTCGCGCCACCGCTCCCCCAGCGGCGCCACGCGACCGGAGGCCCGGCCCGGCACGCTCCCCCCTGTGCCGCCGGCCGGTCACCGGCTCCCGGCGCTCCCGGCTCCCCCGCCGGTGGTCTCGCGCACCCGGGTGACCGTCGCCGCGGCGGCCGGCGGTGCGCTGGTCGCGGCCGGTCAGACGGTCGCCGGGGCCCTCGGGGTGCCCGGCTGGGGCGGTGAGACCTCGGTCGAGGAGTCCTACGCCCGGCTCGCCGCGTCGGCGATGCTGCCGGTGTCCGGTGACACCCGCCCGGCCGACACGACCGCTCCGCTGGACACCTCCGCGATCGGCGGGGAGCAGCTCAGCGCGCAGGCCGCGTCGCTGCCCGACCTGGACGCGACCTCGAAGGTCGACGTCGCCAACCTGACGAAGGCCGCCCGGATGGGCCGCGAGGCCGCCAAGCTGGAGCAGGCCGTGACGACCGCGATGTCGCACGGTGCCCCGAAGGCCGTGTTGTACGACGGCGAGGCGTTCGTCCTGCCGACGGCGGGCCGGTTCACCTCCGGCTTCGGCGCCCGCTGGGGCGTGCAGCACAAGGGCATCGACCTCGCCGCCCCGATCGGCACCCCGATCTTCGCCCTGACCGACGGCGTCGTGGAGAAGTCCGGCCCCGCCAGCGGCTTCGGGATGTGGGTGGTGCTCAAGCACCCCGACGGCACCAGCACCGTCTACGGCCACATCAACCGGTCGTTCGTTCAGGAGGGCCAGCAGGTCAAGGCCGGCGACGAGATCGCCGAGGTCGGCAACCGCGGGCAGTCCACCGGCCCGCACCTGCACCTCGAGGTGTGGGAGCCGGACGGCACCAAGGTCGACCCGCTGCCGTGGCTGGCCGCGCGCGGCCTCGACGTCACCGCCGCGACGGGCTCGCGCGACGCCTGATCCGGGCACCGCTCCCCCGACCCGCCCGGACGGGTCAGAATGGCCGGGTGGCGGACGAGGGGGCGTACCGGGTCGGGGACGACGAGCGGCGGGCGGTCGACGCCCGGCTGCAGCGCGCGCACAGCGAGGGACGGCTGTCCCTGCCCGAGTACGAGGAGCGCTCGGCCACGGCCTGGGCGGCCCGCACCCGCGCCGACCTGGAGCCGTTGACCCGTGACCTCCCGGCCGACACCGCCGGGACGACGCCCACCGCCGCCGTCGAACGGGCGCCGACCGGGGCCCTCCGGGCACCGGCCGGGGAGTTCGCCGCGGCCGCCGGGCGACGCGCCGGCGGGATCCTCGCCGCGGCCGCGGTGGCCGTCGCCGCGGTCTGGGGGCTGGCGCAGGTCGTGCCGATCACCGAGGGACTGACCGTGTTCGGGTCCCGCACCGTCGGGGCCGAGGCCGGCGACCGGGTGGGCGGGGTGACGCTGTTCGGTTCGACGACGGTCGTCGTTCCCGAGGGGACGCGGGCCGACGTCTCCGGGTTCACCGTGTTCGGCTCGACCGAGTGCCCGACGGCGTGCGCCGCGCCCGGCGACCGGACGGTGGACGTGCACGTCGTCGGGGCGTTCGGGTCGGTGAAGGTCCTGACCCCGGCCGAGGACGCGGCGCAGGACCGCGACGACGACTGAGGTCTCACGGGGACCGACGACCGAGGTCTACAGCTTCTGCATCGGGACGCCGCCGATCAGCATCAGCCGGACCGTCCCGCCCGAGCCGAAGTCGATCGTCACCGTCGCGCGCGGGCCGATGCCGTCGGCCGCGACGACCGTCCCCAGGCCGTACTTGTCGTGGTTGACCCGGTCCCCGACGTCGAGGTGCAGCGTCTGGTTGTTCAGCGACCGCTCCGGGACCTTCCAGCTCCCGCGGTCGGTCGCCTGCGGACGCTTCCCGAACCCGAACCGCCCGACCGGCGCCGACGGGCGCTGCGCGGCGAGCTGCTCCTCGCTGCGCCGCCAGTCGAGCAGCGACGGGGGCACCTCGTCGAGGAAGCGCGACGCCGGGTTGGTGCTGGGCTGCCCGAACGCGGACCGCACGATCGCCCGGGACAGGTAGAGCCGCTTCTCCGCGCGGGTGATGCCGACGTAGGCCAGCCGGCGCTCCTCGGCGAGCTCCTTGGGATCACCGAGGGTGCGCAGGTGCGGGAAGATCCCGTCCTCCCAGCCGGTCAGGAAGACCACCGGGAACTCCAGGCCCTTCGCCGTGTGCAGGGTCATCATCGTGACCACGCCGGAGTCGTCGTCGGGAATGGAGTCCGCGTCCGCGACGAGCGCGACCCGCTCCAGGAACGCGGCCAGCGAGCCGGGCTCCGGGACACCGTCGGGGGTGTCGTCGTAGGTGTCCGTCTCACCCTCGGGTGCCGCACCGTCGGGTGCCGCGCCCTCGGGTGCCGTGCCGGACCCGATCGCGGCCCCTCCGTCCGACGCGAGGTCGGCGACCGCGGCGTCCCCCGCGAACTCCCGCGCCACCGTGACGAGCTCGGCGAGGTTGTCCATCCGGGTGCCGTCCTGGGGGTCCTCCGAGGCCTGCAGCTCCTCCAGGTAACCGGTCCGCGCATAGACCGCCTCGAGCACCTCGGCGGTGTCGTCGCCGCGGTCGACGAGCTCGCGCAGCTCGTCGAGCATGCGCACGAACCCGGCGATGTTCTTCTGCGAGCGGGTCGCCAGCGCGGGGAGCCGCTGCGGCTCCTCGGCGGCGGTGCGCAGCGCGCGGGCGAACGAGGTGCGCTCGCGCTCGGCGTACTCGGCGACGACCGCCTCGGCCCGGTCCCCGATGCCGCGCTTGGGCACGTTGAGGATCCGGCGCAGGCTGACCGTGTCCTCCGGGTTGGACAGCACCCGCAGGTAGGCCAGCGCGTCGCGGATCTCGCGGCGCTCGTAGAACCGCACCCCGCCGACGACCTTGTAGGGCAGCCCGACCCGCAGGAACACGTCCTCGAAGACACGGGACTGGTTGTTGGTCCGGTAGAAGACCGCGATGTCGGAGTTGCGGTACTCGCCGGTGTCGACGAGGCGGTCGATCTCGCGGGCGACGAACGACGCCTCGTCGTGCTCGTTGTCCGCGACGTAGCCGACGACACGCTCGCCGTCGCCCGAGTCCGACCACAGCCGCTTGTCCCGGCGCTCGGGGTTGCGGGCGATCACCGCGTTCGCCGCGGACAGGATCGTCTGGGTCGAGCGGTAGTTCTGCTCCAGCAGGATGGTCCGCGCGTCCGGGAAGTCCTGCTCGAACTCGATGATGTTGCGGATGTTCGCGCCGCGGAAGGCGTAGATCGACTGGTCCGAGTCGCCGACGACGCACAGCTCGCCCGGGCGCCCGTTCGCGGTGGCCGGTGCGACGAGCTGGCGGACCAGCTCGTACTGCGCGTGGTTGGTGTCCTGGTACTCGTCGACCATCACGTGCCGGAACCGGCGCCGGTAGTACTCGGCGACGGCGGGCAGCCGGTCCAGCAGCGAGACCGTCTCCATGATCAGGTCGTCGAAGTCGAAGGCGTTCGCCTGGCGCAGCCGGGACTGGTAGACGCCGTAGACCTCGGCGATGCGCCGCTCGTGGTCGGTGGCGGCCCGGTCGGCGGCCTCGTCCGGCGAGACCAGCTCGTTCTTCAGGTTGGAGATCTGGGCGGCCAGCGCCCGCGGCGCGAACTTCTTCGGGTCCAGCTCCAGATCGCGCCCGACGATGCCGACCAGGCGACGTGTGTCGTCGGCGTCGTAGACGGAGAAGGCACTGCGCACACCCAGGTGCTTGGCCTCACGCCGCAGGATCCGCACGCACATGGAGTGGAAGGTGGACACCCACATCGGCCCGGAGCGGCGCCCGACGAGGGCGTCGACGCGCTCCTTCATCTCGGCCGCGGCCTTGTTGGTGAAGGTGATCGCCATGACCTCGCCCGGGTGCACCCCGCGCTCGGCGAGCAGCCAGCCGACCCGGTGGGTGAGCACCCGGGTCTTGCCCGACCCCGCGCCGGCGACGATGAGCAGCGGCGAACCCGCATGGGTCACGGCCTCCCGCTGGCGGTCGTTGAGGCCTTCCAGCAGGCGGCGGCCCTGGGCCGTCGTCGGCTCGGCAGCGGCGGCGGGGCCCGTCCCGGGGAGTTCGAACAGCGCACTCATCGTGTCGAACACGGTACGCCGGGGGTCCGACACGGCCCGCTCCGGCGTCGCCGGTCCCCAGGAAGCACGGCGCCCCGGTGCGCCGGGTGGTCTACACTCGCCACGTGGCACACGACGGGCGATTTCGCTACGGGTACCGGACCCCGGTTCCCGCTGCGCCGCCCGTCTGAGCCCAGACGCCACCCGCACGCCCCGGAGTCCGACGGACCCGGGGCGTTCGTACGTCCTCGGTCCCGACGGCCCGTGACCGAGACGAGGAGACCATGACCGTGACCGACCCCGCAGCCCCGCAGCCCCGCAGCCCCGCAGCCCCGCAGCCCCGCAGCCCCGCTCCGGCACGAGCACCGAGGTGCGCACCGGAGCCGACCCCGAGATCGAGCAGCTGCGCCGGGAGATCGACCGGCTCGACGCCGAGATCCTCGACGCGATCCTGCGCCGCACCGAGGTCTCGAAGCGCATCGGCGCCGCCCGCATGGCCGCGGGCGGACCGCGGATCGTCTACAGCCGCGAGATGGCGGTGCTCGACCGGTTCGCCGACCTCGGACCCGAGGGGCGCGAGCTGGCGATGATGCTCCTGCGGCTGGGCCGTGGACGCCTCGGCGGCCGCTGACCTCCTGGTGCGACACCCGGTCGCGTCCCGCGACCGGGTAGAGGTGACGACCGTTCGGCGATTCACGCACAGTGCACAGCGCGACACCCCGGCGAGCGCCCCACCTGGGGTTCAGGTCAGGTCACCCTTGCGCAGGGGTTGCCTTGCGCGGCAACGAGCAAGCCGAGCGGTCGGATACGGCCGATGAACGGGAACCACCCGAAAGGGTTACCTGCGACGAGCGGAGGGTGATCACTTGGGGATCAAGGGCTCTTTCCGGTACATCTTCCCAGGTCGAAATGACCCGAAGGAGGACGTGCGGCCGTGACCGACACACCTGCCGGAGCCCCGCTCCCCGGCGCCACCGGGCCCCGCGACGTGGTGAGCGTCGCCGAGCTACTGGCGCGCCACTCGCGCGCTTCCCACGCCTCTTCCGACGGAGCGGGCCCGCTCACCGGGCCCGTCCTGTCCGTCGGCGACCTGCTGCGCCGCGAAGGGCGTCCCCCGGTGGCCGAGGATGCCTCCGCCGACGCCGCCTCGGCCGGTGACATCGCCGCCGCGGGCGCCCCGGGCGGCTGGCCGGACATCGACCTCCCGCAGCCCCGCTCCGCGGCCGTCGCCGACGGCTGGACCGGCCGTCAGGTGTCCGGGCGCCGGCGCGCCGGTGTGGTCGCCGGAGCGCTGCTCGCCGCGGGCTCCGTGCTCGGGGCCGCCCTCTACAACGGCGTCGGCACCGAGAACTCCGACGCACGCGCCGCCGCCGACGGCCTGTTCCCCGGCTTCGGCCTGCCCACCGCGGGCACCCCGGACACGCTGCCCGCCCAGTACCTCCCGGCGAACGTGGCGCTGAGCTCGCCGCTGCCGGACGCGCCCGCCCCCGGTGCCACCGACTGGATGGCCGTCGCCTTCGGCCCGCAGCGGCCGGTGCAGGCGGTCGCGGCAGGCCGTACCCCGGGCACCGCCGCCGGGCCCGCCGCCGCGGTCCCCGCCCCCCGCACACCCTCGACCGGCAACCCGGGCACCGGGTCCCCGTCGTCGCCGACGGTCCCGGGGCCGCGCGGTGCCGGCGGCACGGGCTCGCCGCTCGCGCCGATCGTCGCGCCGATCAACAACCCCGACCGGGCAACCGCGGGCAACCTGCTCGAGCCCGTGACGGGCACCCCGCCGTCGCGCGGCGGGACCAGCACCGGCCCGCTCCAGGACGTCACCGAGAACGTCCGCCCGGTCGGCAACGCCGTCGGCGGCGTCGTCGCCCCGGTGGCGCAGGCCGCGGCACCGGTCGGCAGGGCCGTCGGCGGTGCCGTGTCCCCGGTCACCGAGGCCGTCCGCCCGGTGACGGACGCGGTCAAGCCGGTCACCCGGCCCCTCACCGACACCCTCGAACCGGTGACGACGCCGGTGCTCGGCGCGCTGTCGCCGATCACCGAACCCGTGCTCGACAGCACCAAGCCGCTCACCGGGCCGGTCCTGAAGGCCGCCGAGCCGGTCACCGGGCTCCTCGACACCTCGGCCAAGAAGCCCGACACCGGTTCCTCGTCCGACGAGGCCACCCAGCCGCTGCAGGCCGTCACGAAGCCCGTGGGGCAGGTGGTCAGCACGGTGACCGAGCCGGTCGGCGGGGTGCTCGGCGGTGTCACGAAGGGCGCCGGCGGGCTGCTGGGCGGCTGACGCGCTCCCACCACGACGACGGCCCCGGCCCCCGCACACGCGGAGGCCGGGGCTCTTTCCGGCTCGCTCCGGTCGCTGCGCGACCTACACGAGCCTCCTGTCGGTGCCGATGCTCCTTCCGGCTCGCTCCGGTCGCTGCGCGACCTACACGAGCCTCCTGTCGGAAGCCCAGCGGGACAGCTCGTGCCGGTTCGACGTCTGGGTCTTGCGCAGCACGCTCGACACGTGGGTCTCCACCGTCTTCACCGAGATGAACAGCTCCTTCGCGATCTCCTTGTAGGCGTAGCCGCGGGCCAGCAGCCGCAGCACGTCCCGCTCCCGCTTGGTCAGCTGGTCGACCTCCGGGTCCACCGGCGGTGCCGCGCCCGGCCGGTCGGAGAACGCGTCCAGCACGAACCCGGCCAGACGTGGCGAGAACACCGCGTCGCCGGCCCGCACGCGCCGCACCGCGTCGGCGAGGTCCCGGCCCGAGATCGTCTTGGTGACGTAGCCACGGGCGCCGGACCGGATCACCGAGATCACGTCCTCGGCGGCGTCGGACACCGACAGCGCCAGGAACACCGACCCGGTGCCCGCCGCACGCGCCCGACGCAGGATCTCCGCGCCCCCGCCGCCGGGCATGTGCACGTCGAGCAGCACCACGTCCGGCGCGAGGTGCCCGACGCCGGCCACCGCCTCGTCGACGGAGCCCGCCTCGCCGACCACCTCCAGCACCGGACTGCGCCCGTCGCCGCGGTCCAGCTCGGCGCGCACGCCGGAGCGGAACAACGCGTGGTCGTCGACCAGGTAGACCCGGATACCGGTGTCGTCCGGACCGGCCGGGGTGTCCTGCACGTCGTCGGCGGTGGTCATGCCGTCTCCTTCTCCCTCAGCGGCATCGACAGCCGCACCTCCGTGCCCTCGCCGGCCCCGGTGCGGATCCGGACCGTACCGCCGTGGCGGCGCATCCGGGCGTGCACCGAGTCCGCGAGGCCGTGCCGGTCGTCGGGGACCGCGTCCGGATCGAAACCGGTGCCGCGGTCGCGCACGAACACCTCCGCGGCGCCCGGGCCCTCGGCCGAGGCGGGCTCGACCTCCACGTAGACGTCGACCTCGGACGTCCCCGAGTGCTTCGCCGCGTTCACCATCGCCTCACGCGCCGCCAGCACCAGGGCACGCAGGTCGTCGTCGAGCTCGGCGTCGCCGACCAGCACCGGGCCGACGGTCACCGCGTAGGTGTCCTCGACCTCACCCGCGACGCGCGTGATCGCCACCGACAGCAGCGTCTCCGCAGCGTCCGGGCTGCCGCTGCCGCCGCGGGCACGCCCACCGGGCCCGTAGAGCCAGGCGCGCAGCTCCCGTTCCTGGCCACGGGCCAGCCGCTGCACCTCGCGCGGGTCGCCGGACTGCCGCTGGATCAGCGCCAGGGTCTGCAGCACCGAGTCGTGCAGGTGCGCGGCGATCTCGGCGCGCTCGGCGGCGACCGCGCGAGCCCGCCGCTCCTCACCGAGGTCGCGCACCAGCCGCACCCACCAGGGGACGGTGAGGACCGCGACGCCCAGCAGTGTCGCCAGCGCCGCGAGGATCCCGAACCGCACCTGGCCCAGGTCCAGGTTGCCGAGCAGGAACACCGCCAGCCCGGTCAGGACCAGCGCGGCGCCGAGCAGGGTGCGGGCCAGCGCCGCACGGCCGGCTCCGACACGGCTGCGGGCGTCGCGCGCCCACTGCCGTCGCTGTGCCTCGTCGGCCTCCCGCCACACGACGGCCGCGCCGACCGTCGCCAGTCCCAGCGGGCCGGCGATCCAGCCGAGCACCGCCGAGCCCGAGGTCACCGCGACCAGCGACAACCCCAGACTCAGAGTCAGCAACCCGGCGGCCTGCAGCCGTTCGGACCGGGTCAGGGTCCGCTCGACGACGTCGGTCTCCTGCCGCAGGAACACCCACAGCAGGCCGTAGGCCAGCACGCCCGCCCAGCCCAGCAGGCTCAGGGCGACGAAGGCCGCCCGGATCCACCGGACGTCGACGCCGAGGTGGTCGGCCACCCCGCCCGCGACGCCGCCGACCATCCGCCCGGAGCGGCGCCGGGCCAGTGGGACGCGCGCTCCGGGGCTCGGCGGCACCGGGCCGCCCGGCCGCGGGGACGCGGGCTGCGCGGGCGCCGCGCCATCGGAGACCGGCACCGTGGCCGCATTCGCCGAGGACCGTGCATCCGCAGAGGGCTCCACAGAGGGCCGTGCGTCCGCCGACGACGCTGCGGCGCCGGTCGAGGGATCCGAGCTGTTCACGACACCATCGTCACACGACCCCCGCCGGATCCCCTCCGGATCTCAGACCGGGGTCGTCTCGGGGTTCTCCCCGAGACGCCGGGGCCCGCCCGGACGGCAGACTCGACGCCATGAACGAGACGCAGCTGCCCTGGAGCGGCCGACCACCGTCGGCGGCAACGACGGCCCGGAACACCCTGCGCGACATGTGGGACTCCCGCCCCCTGCGTCCGCGCGACGACCGCAAGCTCGCCGGGGTCTCCGCCGCGATCGCGCGCCGCTACGAGATCGACCCGACGCTGGTCCGGGTGGGGTTCGTCGTCGCGGCGATCGTCGGCCCCGGAATCCCGCTCTACCTGGCGGGCTGCGCGGTCCTGCCGGACGCCGGGCCGCCCGGCAGCCCCGTCCCGCCGCGCAACGGACCGTCCTCCGCGCTGTCGGTGACGCTGCTGGTCATGGCCGCGCTGCTGGCCGTCCCGCTGGTGCTGTCCAGCGACCGGGTGATCCCCGCCCTCGTCACCGTCGCGCTGCTCGTCGCGCTGCACGTGACCCGGGGGAACCGGCCCGGGGCCCGGGAGGCCGCCGCGTCGCCGACGCCCGTGGTGCCGTGGGTCGCGGACCCGCACGCCCCCACCGTGGCGCAGGCCGCGCCACCGGCCTGGGATCCGCTCGGCGTTGCGCCGTTCGCCTGGGATCTGCCCGAACCGGGCCCGGAGCCGGGTCCGCCGCCGGCCCCCCGGTCGTCGCTGACGCCGATCACGCTGGCCGTGTCGCTGGTCGTCGCCGGGATGGTCGGCGGGCTCGCCCTGGCCGCACCGGGGGCGGTGCCGGCCTCGGCCGTCCCGGGGGCCGCGCTCGCCGTCGTCGGGATCGGGCTGGTCGTCGGTGCGCTGCGACGCGCCGGACGCTGGCTGGTGCCCTTCGCGGTGCTGCTCGCGCTCGTCACCGCGGCCACCATCCCGCTCAACGACGCCGTCGGCCCCGACGGATGGGCCGTGCGCGGTGGCATCGGGGAGACCGTCGAGGCCCCGACGACCGCGGCCGCGCTCGCCCCGGAGTACCGGCGGGGCACCGGCGCCGTCGAACTCGACCTGACCCGCCTCGACCTCACCGCGACGCCCGGCGCGACCGGACCCGTCCGCACCCGGGCCGAGGTCGGCGCGGGTGCGGTGCAGGTCCGGGTCCCGCGTGACGCCGACCTGCGCGTCCGCAGCTCGGTGGGCACCGGCGACCTGACCGTCGACGGACAGACGCGCACCGGGCAGAACGTGGACCTGACCGTGAACGACCCCGGCCCGGACGGACCCGGTGGCCGGGTGCTGGAGCTCGACCTGCGGGCCGAGCTGGGAACCGTGGAGGTCACCCGTGGATAGCTCGCTCGTCCGTCGCGCCGACCCGTTCGCCCTCGTCGCCGGGATCCTGTCGCTGCTGGTGGCCGTGTGCGGGGTCCTCGGGACCGCCCCCTGGGAGGTCGTCGACCTGCGCTGGATGCTCGCCGGGACCGCGGTTGTGGCGGGGATCGCATTCCTGATGGCGAGCGTGCGTAACTCCCGGGCCACATCGGACGACTAAAGGGTCACCACGGGAGCCGGCGGGCTGGGGAGCGCCGCCGGACCCGCCGCCGCCCGCGTGGCAGCGGCGTCCGACGGGGGTCGGACACCGCACAGGCCCGGGCTGGCCGGGGCGGGGCCGAGACATCGGCCCCGCCCCTGTTACGTCGGGCCCCGGCTCACTCCCACTCGATGGTGCCCGGGGGCTTGCTCGTCACGTCGACGACCACCCGGTTGACCTCGGACACCTCGTTGGTGATCCGGGTCGAGATCCGCTCGACGACGTCGTAGGGCAGCCGGGTCCAGTCCGCGGTCATCGCGTCCTCGCTGGACACCGGACGCAGGACGATCGGGTGGCCGTACGTGCGGCCGTCGCCCTGCACGCCGACGCTGCGGACGTCGGCCAGCAGCACCACCGGGCACTGCCAGATCTCGCGGTCCAGCCCGGCGGCGGTCAGCTCCTCGCGGGCGATCGCATCCGCGGCGCGCAGGGTCTCCAGCCGGTCGCGGGTGACCTCGCCGATGATGCGGATGCCCAGGCCGGGGCCGGGGAACGGCTGGCGTCCGACGATGACCTCGGGCAGCCCCAGCTCGGCGCCGACCATCCGGACCTCGTCCTTGAACAGCGCGCGCAGCGGCTCGATGAGCTCGAACTCGATGTCGTCGGGCAGTCCGCCGACGTTGTGGTGGCTCTTGATGACCGCGGTGCCGTCGCCGCCGCCGGACTCCACGACGTCCGGGTAGAGCGTCCCCTGCACCAGGAACCCGACGTGGTGGTCGGCGACGACCTCCGCCGTGGCCGCCTCGAAGACCCGGATGAACTCCCGGCCGATGATCTTGCGCTTCTGCTCGGGCTCGGTGACCCCGGCGAGCGCGTCGAGGAACCGGTCGGCGGCGGCGGCGACGTGCAGCGTCGCGCCGGTGGCAGCCACGAAGTCCTTCTCGACCTGCTCGCGCTCGCCGGACCGCATGAGCCCGTGGTCGACGAACACGCAGGTCAGCCGGTCACCGATGGCGCGCTGGACGAGCGCGGCGGCGACCGCGGAGTCGACCCCGCCGGACAGCCCGCAGATCGCGCGACCGTCGCCGACCTGGGCGCGGATCGCCTCCACGGTGTCGTCGATGATCGACGCCGTCGTCCAGGACGGGCGGATGCCCGCGACGTCGTGCAGGAACCGGCGGAGCACCTCCTGGCCGTGCGGGGAGTGGCCCACCTCCGGGTGGTACTGCACGCCGGCGAGGCGCCGCTCGGTGTCCTCGAACGCGGCGACCGCGACCCGGTCGGTGGAGGCGGTGACGGTGAAGCCCGCCGGCGCCGCGGTCACCGAGTCACCGTGGCTCATCCACACCGGGTGTGTGCGCGGCAGGCCGTCGTGCAGCGTGCCGGGGGTGCCGGTGAGCGCGACCTCGGTGCGGCCGTACTCGCGGGTGCCGTCGTGGGCGACCTCGCCGCCCAGCGCGCGGGCCATCGCCTGGAAGCCGTAGCACATGCCGAACACCGGGATGCCCGCCTCGAACAGCGCCGGGTCGACCGCGGGGGCGCCCTCGGCGTACACGCTCGCGGGTCCCCCGGAGAGGATCACCGCGGCGGGCTCGCGGGCCACGATCTCGGCGACGGGCAGGGAGGCGGGCACGATCTCGGAGTAGACGTCCGCCTCGCGCACGCGACGGGCGATGAGCTGCGCGTACTGGGCGCCGTAGTCCACGACGAGGACGGTCGGGGTCTGCACACGACCAGGGTAAACGGGCGACGCAGGTCACCCGCCGTCCGTACCGTCTCGCACCGCCCCGGCACCGTCCCGGCACCGTCTCGTCGATCCTGATGATCCCCGCCCGGCCGCAGGCGTGCGGCGTAACGGCGAGGCCCGGTTGCTCCGATGGGGGGATGACGGCACCGTACGACCTGGAGGCACTCCCCGATGGCCACCACCCCGACCGGCCACACCACCGGCACCGGCGACACCACCGCCGACCCGGCCGTCGACGGCACCACCACGACCGTCGCGCCGCTCGTCCCCGCCCAGCGCTCCGCGCCGGAGCAGGAGACCCGTCCGGCCGCCGCGCCCACCGCGGTCCCCACCCTGGCCCCCGTCGACGAGCCCGTGGCCGCGGAGCCGGCCCGGGAGACCGCGGCACCGGTCGTCCCCCGGGCCCGCGCGTTCCGGGCCCGGGTCCTGCCGGTGTTCCTCTGCGCCGCCGCCACCGGCACCGCGGCGATCGCCGCCGCAGGGCTGATCATGACCCCGCCGGCGACCTCGCCGCTGCCCACCCCGCAGACCGTGACCGCGTCCGGCGCGACGGTGCCGCAGGGCCCGCCGCTGCCGCAGACCGTCGCCGCGTCGCTGGTCGGGTCCGCTGCCGGGACCGGCCTGTGGGCCGGGGACCCGGTCGTCGCGATGACGGCGTGGCGCGACAACGGCGGCCTCACCCACCTCACCGCGATCGGCGACGGCTTCACCCGGGTCGCCGACGCCGCGGCCCGTCAGGACGCGGTGGCGCTCGCCGTCGCCTGCGGACGGCTGCGGACCGCCGTCGACGCCGCGCGGGCCTACGACGCCGTGCCCGACGCCGCCGCGCAGACGTCCTGGGCCGCGCTGCTCGACCACGGCGCCGCCGCCGCCACCGCGGGGACCTCCGGAGCCCTCGCGCTGGACCCGTCCCAGCTGTCGGTGTTCACCACGCAGGCGAACCTGGTGCGCGACGACCTGACCGCCGTCACCGACCGGGTCCGCGCCGTCCTGGCGGGCTGACCCTCACTCCTCGTGCCGCCCGCGCGACCGCAGCGGCGGCGGCTGCACCGGCCCGAGCAGCGCCCGCAGGTCCGCCGCGCTCGCCGCGCGTCGCCCGAGGTCGACCGCCACGGTCGGCGCGATGTCGCGCAGCCGCCCGAGCAGGGCCGGATCGGCCAGGTCGTACCGGCCCCCGGCGGTCCCGGTGACGATCGCGTCCGGGCGCAGCGCCCGCACCGCCTCCGGATCCGGGCTGCGGTCCTCGCCGACCGGGTCGACGCCGTCGAGCGTCCCCGCGCAGCCGACCAGCTGCGCGCCCAGCTCCAGCAGCAGCTCCCCCACCCGGGGATCGGTCGCGACCACCCGCACGACCGGCCCGCGCAGCGGCACCGGGGTCCCGGTCGCGTCGACGAAGGCACGTCCGCCGCCCATGGCGGCTCCGGCGGTGGGGCGGCTCATCGGCGGCTCCTCCTGGGGTGACGACGGCGTCACCGCCGAACCTACCGCGGCGAAACCTGTTCGACCGCCGTCACCGGTGGCGCCTAGCGTGGTCCGCCGTGACCAGCCCGACCGAGACCCGGATCCGCCGCGCCCTCACCAACTGTTCCAAGGGGGAGGCGACGCGGCTGGTCCTGCCCGCGTGGGTCCGCGACCTGGACCCGGACCGGCTCGACGACGTCCGCGGCTGGCGTGACCCGAAGGCCCCCGACCGCGGGGTACTGCTCGTCCCGACCGACGACGGCCCGGCCGGTGTCGTCCTGCGCGCAGCCTCCGGCGGCGCCCGGTCCGCGGCGATGTGCGCGCTGTGCCGGACCACCCACACCGTCGGCGGGGTCGCGCTGTTCGCTGCTCCCCGGCGCGGCGCGAAGGGACGCCAGGGCGACACCGTCGGCACCTACATCTGCGCCGACCTAGCCTGCGCCGAGCACGTCCGCGTGGAGACGGCCACGGCCGCGCTCAAGCCCACCCCCGGCACGACCGTCGACGAGCGACGGGCCGGGCTGCGGGAGCGGGCCGTGGAGTTCGTCGCCGCCGTCACCGGGTGACCGGCCCTCCCATACGCGAACGGGCCGCTCGTACGACAGGTGCGTACGAGCGGCCCGTTCGTGCGACGGGGGATCAGGTCCGCAGGTTCAGCCCGACCCGCTGGAACTCCTTGAGGTCGGAGTAGCCGGTCTTCGCCATCGCCCGGCGCAGCGCGCCGAACAGGTTCGTGGTGCCGTACGGGCTGTCGGTCGGCCCGAACAGCACCTGCTCCAGGGACCGGCCGGACCGGGCGAGCCCGGTCACCTCCGACCGCGGCAGCGACGGGTGCGCCGCCGAGGAGGTCCAGTAGAGCCCGCCGGCCGGGGACTCCGCGGCCTCGGCGAGCTGCTCGCCGAGCATGACCGCGTCGGCGCCGCAGGCCACGGCACGCGCGATGTCACCGGAGGTGCCGATGCCGCCGTCGGCGATCACGTGCACGTACCGGCCGCCGGTCTCGTCGAGGTAGTCACGACGGGCCGCCGCGGCGTCGACGATCGCGGTCGCCATCGGGACGCCGACCCCCAGCACCTCGTCGGTGGTGGTCGAGGTGGCCTGCCCGTACCCGACGATCACACCGGCGGCGCCGGTGCGCATCAGGTGCAGCGCGGTGCGGTAGTCCCCGACCCCGCCGGCGACGACCGGGACGTCCAGGTCGGCGATGAAGTCCTTCAGGTTCAGCGGCTCGCCGTCCGAGACGTGCTCGGCGGAGACGATCGTGCCCTGCACGACGAGGATCTCGACGCCCGCGGCGAGCAGCGCCGGGGTGAGCTCGCGGGCGCGCTGCGGGCTGACCCGCGCCGCCACGGTGTGCGAGCTGTCGCGCAGCGGGCGCAGCGCCTCGGTGATGAGGTCGTGGCGGATGGGGGCCTGGTGCAGCTCCTGCAGCAGGGCGACCGCGGAGTCCGGCTCGTCGCCGGTGGCCGCCGCGACGATGCGCTCCAGCGCGCCCTTCGGGTCGGCGTGCCGGGCCCACAAGCCCTCCGCGTTCAGCACCCCCAGACCGCCGAGCTCGCTGATCCGCACCGCCGAGTCCGGCGACACCACCGCGTCGGTGGGGTGGGTCAGCAGCGGGATGTCGAAGCGGTAGGCGTCGAGCTGCCAGGCCGTCGAGACGGCCTTCGAGCTGCGGGTCCGCCGCGACGGGACGATCTCGATCTGGTCGAGGTCGTAGGCACGACGGGCCTCCCGGCCCATCCCGATCTCCACGAGGTCACGCACGGGCACCACCCTAAGCGGCGCTGCTCAGGATGGTGCTGGGGCCCCCGTGACTACCGGGCGGCGTAGTTCGGGGCCTCGACGGTCATCGTGATGTCGTGCGGGTGGCTCTCCTTGAGACCGGCCGCGGTGATCCGCACCAGGCGCGCCTGCTGCAGGTCCGGGATGGTCTGCGCGCCGACGTAGCCCATGCCCGAGCGCAGCCCGCCGCCGAGCTGGTGCACGACCGAGGACAGCGGCCCGCGGAACGGGATCCGGCCCTCGATGCCCTCGGGGACGAGCTTGTCCTCGCTGAGCACGTCGTCCTGGGCGTAGCGGTCCTTGGAGTACGACCGGCCCGCCGCGCCGGCGCGGCCCTGCATGGCGCCCAACGAGCCCATGCCGCGGTAGGTCTTGAACTGCTTGCCGCCGACGAGCACGACCTCGCCGGGCGACTCCGCGGTGCCGGCCAGCAGCGAGCCCAGCATGACCGTCGACGCGCCGGCCGCGATCGCCTTGGCGACGTCGCCGGAGTACTGGATGCCGCCGTCGCCGATCACCGGGACGACGGCCGGGGCGCAGGCCCGGGTGGCCTCGTAGATCGCGGTGATCTGCGGGGCCCCGACCCCGGCGACGACCCGGGTGGTGCAGATCGAGCCCGGCCCGACGCCGACCTTCACCGCGTCCGCGCCCGCCTCGACGAGCGCCTTGGCGCCGTCGAAGGTGGCGACGTTGCCGCCGACGACGTCGACGTGGTCGCCGACCTCGGCGCGCAGCTTCGCGACGGTCTCCAGCACCCGACGGGAGTGACCGTGGGCGGTGTCGACCATCAGGACGTCCACACCGGCCTCGACGAGCTGCATCGAGCGGGCGTAGGCGTCGTCGCCGACCCCGACCGCGGCGGCGACGACGAGCCGCCCGTCCGGGTCCTTGGTCGCCAGCGGGTACTGCTCGGTCTTGTTGAAGTCCTTGATCGTGATGAGGCCGCGCAGCATGTCGTCGCCGTCGACGATCGGCAGCTTCTCCAGCTTGTGCCGGCGCAGCAGGCCCAGTGCCGCCTCCGCGGTGACGCCGACCTTGGCCGTCACCAGGGGCGCGCGGGTCATGACCTCCGACACGGGCCGGTCGGTGTCGACCTCGTAGCGCATGTCGCGGTTGGTGATGATGCCGACCAGGCGGCCGGTCTCGTCGGTCACCGGCACACCCGAGATCCGGAACTTGGCGCACAGCGCGTCGACGTCGGCCAGGGTCGCGTCCGGGCTGCAGGTCACCGGATCGGTGACCATGCCGGCCTCGGACCGCTTCACCACCTCGACCTGCGCCGCCTGCGCGTCCGGGGAGAGGTTGCGGTGCAACACCCCGAGACCACCGGCGCGGGCCATCGCGATCGCCATCCGGGACTCGGTGACCGTGTCCATCGGGGACGACACCAACGGCACCTGGACCCGCACCCGGCGGGTCACCTGGCTCGACGTGTCGGCCGAGCTGGGGATCACGTCCGACTCGGCGGGCAGCAGCAGCACGTCGTCGAAGGTCAGCCCGAGCATCGCGAACTTGTCCGGCAGGCCGCCCATCTCGCTCGTCATCTCTCCGGGGCTCCTCTTGCGGTCGAAGCAGTGTTGTCGAGGCGGTGCGGTCGACGCTGACGGCGGGCTCCCGCCGCAGGCCGCCATCGTACGTCCACCACCCCGGGGTGGGCCGGGCCCCGACCCCCCGCACCGGTACCGTGTACACCGTGTCACCAGAGGCGCTGCCACCGGACCCATTCGCCGGAGACCCGGATGATCCTGCGCTGTCGATGCAGGCCTACGACGACCGTGGTGACGGCGCGTGGCCGGGTTCCGGTGACCCGGAGGTACCCCCGTTGAACGAGACCGACCGCGGCGAGATCCTCGCCGACCTGGCAGACCTGGCCGTCTACCAGGCACTGCTGGCGGGCCGCGGCGTCCGCGGGATCGTCGTCGACTGCGCGGACTGCGGCGAGCAGCACTTCCACGAGTGGAACCTGCTGCGCGCGAGCCTGCAGCAGCTCCTCGACGAGGGCCGGATGCGGCCGCACGAGCCGGCCTACGACCCGGACCCGGCGCACTACGTCACGTGGGAGTACTGCCGCGGGTACGCCGACGCGACCCTCGCCGACTGAGCCCGGCGCGCCCCCCACCAGCACGAAGGGCCCCGGAGGAGATCCTCCGGGGCCCTTCGCCGTGCTCGGTGCCGTTCCGCGTCGGTTCGGCGTCAGTTCGGCCTGCGGCTCACCGCGCCGGTCGTCGTCGACGACGGCGGGGTGGTGTCGTCCGCCGGGTCGCTCTGCCCCTCCCCGGCCGCGGTGGGCCGGGTCGTGGGCGAGGTCGTCGGAGTCGTCGGGTCCGCCTGGCCCTCCGTCGTCGGCGAGGTCTCCGACGACGACGGCGCCGGGGTGGGTGCCGTCTCCCCCGGCCCGCCCAGCACCGACGGGTCGGTGGTGCCCTCCGGCGAGGTCGGACCACCCGGGGTGGTCGTCCCCTCCGACGGCGGCGGCGACGGCGTCGGAGTGTCCTCGTCGCCCTCGGTGACCGGAGGCGGCGGGGCAGGGGTCCCGTCGCGCAACGGCGACCGCGGGTCGGTCGGTGTGCCCGGCGGGGTCTCGGCGACCTTCTGGCTCAGGAAGCGGTTCTGCTGCTCGAAGTCGTCGCGCACGTCCGGTGCGGTGCGGTCGACCAGCGGGCCGAGCGCGGCGAGCTCCTGCTGCGCACCGACGGTGTCCCCGGCGGCGAGCTTGGCGTTGACCCGCTCGATGCCCTCGCGCAGCGTGGCCGCCGCCTGCACCTGCTCGGCGCGCTCGCTGTAGAGCACCCGGGAGACCCCCCACAGGGCGTCGCCCGGCTGGGCCTCGTGCGCGCTGATCGACACGACGGCCAGCGCACAGGCCGCGACCGCCGCAGCGGCGACGAGCGGGCGCAGGAAGGAGACCTTCCGCGACGGCTTCGCCGGCTGCAGGATCTGCACGGCCTCGTCGGTGTCGACGAGCTGCGGGATCGGGTCCCGGTCGACCCCGTCCTTCCACGACGAGAGCATCGCGGCCAGGTGGTCGTCGACGTCGTAGCCGCGCCGGCCGGGCCCGGACACGCCGAGCCCGGAGGACAGGGCGTTGATCAGCTCGTCGTCGGCCTGGAGCTCGACGAGGTCGACCGGGCCCTCGTCCTCGATGTCGTCGAAGGCATCCCAGTCGTCGCCGCGGGCGGCGCGCCGCCGCACGACCGGCTGCGGGACGGTGTGCGCGTCGAACGGCAGCGGGTGACCCCGGTGACCGATCGGGTGGGAGTGGCCGTTGGTGCGGGGCGGGCGGGGCTCGCCGAAACGGCCACGCGTCACCGGCGCGGGCGGACGCTCCCAGCCCTCACCGGGTGGGGGGAAGCCCGGACCGTGCGGACCCTGGTCACGCATCCCGGACCACCTGCTCACTCATCATCTTCCTCAGCCGGGCCAGCGCCCGGTGCTGGGCGACGCGGACGGCACCCGGAGTGGAGCCGACAGCCGCCGCGGTCTCCTCCGCGGACAGTCCCACGACCACGCGCAACACGATGATCTCCCGATGCTTCTCCGGAAGGATCTCCAGGAGCTTGGACATCTCCTGCGACAGTTCCACCTGCAGGGCCCGGGACTCGGGGCCGTCGGAGGACTCCATGCGGTCCGGCACGTCGGCCATCGGTTCGGAGCGGTTCCGGGACGCAGCCCGGTGCGCGTCGATGACCTTGTGGGACGCGATGCCGTAGACGAAGGCGAGGAACGGGCGCCCTTGCACCCGGTACCCCGGCAACGCCGTGAGCACGGCCACGCAGACCTCCTGGGCGACGTCGTCCGCCGAGACGGACCCTCGGTCGGTCCCGAGTCGGGCGCGGCAGTAGCGCACGACGAGGGGCCGAATCATGGCGAGAACGCGCTCGACCGCGGACCGGTCGCCGGCCATGGCGGCTTCAATCCACTCGTCGGGAACGTCTCTTGATTCACTCATCGTGGGGAACCGCCCAGGCGTTACGAGCATCCAGCAGCGTCATCCGATCGTGGAAGCAACCCGCGTTCGCGCAGGTGAGATCGGCTCGGATCCACCGTATCCGAGCGGGACTCGCCGACGGGAGTCGCTCCATGCCAGATCAGACGATCGTGCACAGTTCCGGGTTGCGCGGGGCCCCTCCGCAACACGTCCACGGGGCAACCACGGTCGGCAAGCGGTTCGTCACCCACCGCAGGATGCGGTCACCGGACGCAGTGAAGATCGTCCGCACCCGATCACCGGCGGTGGACCGCCGGGCGCGGGTCGCATCCGGTTCGGCGCGGGATCCGGACGGTCGTCGTCGAGGTCGCGGGACTGCGGTGACGCGTGTGGCCCCAGGGACGCGGGGGACACCGGGTGACAGTTCCCGGCGTCCCGTCGACCGCTCGCCGAACGGGGGCCGATCGGAGGCCGCCGTTACGACGTCCGGCGGGTCCGTCGTCGACCTCGGCCGGGGCCGCCCGCGTGCCAGGCGGGGACCGTCACGCGCCGGCGTGGGCCGGGTCAGGTGCCGGCGGGCGTCCCGGTCGTGCGCCCCGGCGGGGTCCGGTCGCGGGGAGCACGACCGGCGTCCCGTCGGCGGGGCGGCGGACCGGCCGGAGCCGGTCGGTGCGGACGACCCGGGCGCGATGTCCCGGGTGCGGGCCGCGAGGTCGGCAGCGGCCCGTGTGCGTGGGGCCCGGACACGGGGGGCCGGGGCGTGGAGCCGGACCGCGGGGGTCGGTCCGGCTCACGATGCCCACCCGCGCGCGGGTGGGGTGGAGCGGCCGGTTCGGGGTCGGTCGCTCGGCGGTGCGGGGTCGTGCCGTTCCGGGTGGGGACCCGGTCAGGACACCAGGCCGCGGCGGAAGCCGTGGGCCACGGCCTGCGCGCGGTCACGGACGCCGAGCTTGCGGAACAGCCGGCGTGCGTGGGTCTTCACGGTGTCCTCGGACAGGTAGAGCTCGCGGCCGATCTGACCGTTGCTCTTGCCCTGGCTCATCCCGCGCAGCACCTGGAGCTCGCGCTCGGTGAGCTGGACCCCCGGGTCGGTGGGGACGCGCGGGGTCGGCACCGAGGTGCTGGCCAGGGTGTGTGCCAGCGCGGCGACCAGCTCGGGACGCGAAGCGTCCCAGCGCAGGTAACCGCGCGCCCCACCGGCGATGGCGGCGGCGATGCTGCCGGCGTCGTCCGGGGCTCCGAAGACGATGACGTTGGCCTGCGGGTGGGCGGCCACCAGCCGGCGGGTGGCCTCCACCCCGGTGGGCACAGCACGCTGCGTCCCGACCAGGACGACGTCGACGGACTGGCGGGCGTAGCGGGCGAGGAGTTCGTCCCCGTGGGCGACGCAGTCGATGCGTTGGACCCCCGGGACCGCGGACATGACGCGAGTCAGTCCCTCGCGGACGCTGCGACGATCGTCGCAGATGAGTACCGTCGTCACGACGATTCCTTCCTGCAGCTTCCTGCAGCCGGGTGATTCTTCACCCTCCGAATCGGCGGGTGACACTCTCACCTTGACACGGTCGGGGCGATTTTGTGCCCTCCGTTCGGCGCGCTGATCCACGTGCCTCAGCGTCATGTGGGTGAAGCATCGCCGAATGGAGTAGTCCATACGGTACATCGTCCGGGCCGGAGTTCGGGCACTACTCCCGCAGCAGGTCCCGACCGCTACGGTCACTTCGCGTATAGAGGACGCTCACCGTGTGCAACACCGCATGTCGGCGACCCTCCGCATCCGCTCGGCGACTGCGCGTATCGACTGGTGACGCTCCGGCGTGTCGCGCTGCGGCGACCGGTCCGGAACCGGCGTCCGGCGTCGCCCGATCGGCCCCCTCCCGCCCGCGGTGCGGCCCGACGGGTACGGCATCCGGGCCATCCCCGGCCGGCTCCGATGCCCCGTCCGGCCCTGGCCCGGCGAGGTCGGCCCGGGCGAGCAGCGCGGGGCGGTGCAGCGGGAGCAGCCCGTGTGCGAGCGCGTCCGCGGCCACCGCGTCCAGCGCCGCGACGACGCCCGCCCGGTCCCGCCCCGCCACCCCGGCGGCCACCGCCCGGACCAGACGGCTCTTGAGCACGTGCCGTGCGGACCCGAGCGCCAGCGCCCCGGCCAGTGCCTCCTCGGCGGCGCCGAGCGCCGCGGCCGGGTCCCCCGCGACCAGCGCGGTCTCCGCCCGCACCCATCCGTACCGGACCCGGGTGCGGTGACCCCGCGGGCCGCACCACGGTCCGGCCCGGCGCAGCAGCGCGGCGGCGGTCGCGACGTCGAGACGGCCGAGCGCGTCGGCGGCGAGACCGGTCAGCGCGTCGGCGACGGCCGCGGCGCGGTCGAGGCCCCACGGCCCGGGGTCGCGCGGAACCCCCGCGTCCGGCAGCACCAGTCGCAGCGCGGCGCCGTCGAGCGCGGCCGCGGCGCGGTGCCCGCCGAGCTGCCGCAGGTGGGAGGCCCGGGTGACGGTCGCGTGTGCCCGCAGCACCACTCCGGCCGCCGGGTCACGGCGCACCCCGTCGAGCAGCGCGGCCGCGGCCGCGTAGTGCCCGGAGCCGCCCCGGGCGACCGCGGCCGCCCACCGCAGCTCCGGTGCCCCGTCCGGGCGCGCCGCCCAGGCCACCTCCCGGTCCGTCGCCGCCCCGGTGAGCAGGGCCCGGATCCCGGCCGTCGGCGCTCGGCCTGCACCACCCTGTCGGACGTGCACCATCGTTCACCTCGAATCAGGTTTGCGGCCGCCGTGGCCAGGGAATCTGAGCGTCGTCAGGTTCGATAGCGAAGGCAGGTGACGAACATGGCGGACATCCGGAGGCTTCCCGGCCCGGTCGCCGACATCTACGACTGGCAGATGGAGGGAGCCTGCCGGGGGATGGACAGCGCGTTCTTCTTCCATCCCGAGGGTGAGCGCGGTCCCGCCAGGGCCCGTCGTGAGACCCGAGCGAAGCAGGTCTGCTCCGAGTGCCCCGTGGTGCAGCAGTGCCGCGAGCACGCACTCAAGGTGCACGAGCCCTACGGCATCTGGGGCGGCCTGTCGGAGTCCGAGCGGGACGCGATCATCCGCGGTCCGCGCCGCACGCTCAAGGTCGCCGCCGAGGCGACCGTCCAGCCGGTGGACGTTCCCGTCCACACCGCCTGAGAGCCCCGACCGACGGGGGCTCCCATCTCCCGACGGACGGCACATCCACTTCCTGCCCCGCAACGCACGACGGCGGGCGACCCTCGGGTCGCCCGCCGTCGTCGTGCTCGGGGTGGAACTGAGCCAGGGCTCAGTGACCGTGACCGTGCCCGTGGCCACCGGCCGGGGCCGGGTCGGCCTCCTCCGGCTTGTCCACCACGGCGCTCTCGGTGGTCAGCACCATGCGCGCGATGGACGCGGCGTTCTCCACGGCCGACCGGGTCACCTTGACCGGGTCGATGACGCCGTCGGCGAGCAGGTCCCCGAAGGTGCGGGACGCCGAGTTGTACCCGGTCCCCCAGCCGCCCTCGGCCACCTTCGACACCACGATCGCGCCCTCGTCGCCACCGTTCTCGGCGATCCAGAACAGCGGGGCCGACAGGGCCTTGCGGACGATCGCGACACCGGTCGCGGCGTCCCCGGTCAGGCCCAGGCCGCCGTCGAGCTCGGCCGCGGCGTGCACCAGCGCCGAACCGCCGCCGGGCACGATGCCCTCCTCGACCGCCGCACGGGTCGCCGCGACGGCGTCCTCGATGCGGTGCTTGCGCTCCTTGAGCGCGGTCTCGGTGGCGGCACCGGCCTTGATGACCGCGACGCCGCCGGAGAGCTTGGCCAGGCGCTCCTGGAGCTTCTCCTTGTCCCAGTCGGAGTCGGACTCCTCGATCTCGCGCTTGAGCTGCGCGACACGGCCCTCGACGTCGGCCTTGGCGCCGGCGCCCTCGACGATCGTGGTGGCGTCCTTGGTGACGACGACGCGGCGGGCGCGGCCCAGCAGCTCGAGCCCGGCCTCGTTCAGCTTCAGGCCGACCTCGGGGTTGATGACCTGACCGCCGGTGGCGACCGCGAGGTCGTCCATGAACGCCTTGCGGCGGTCACCGAAGAACGGCGACTTGACCGCGGCGACCTTGACGGTCTTGCGGATCGAGTTGACGACCAGCGTGGACAGGGCCTCGCCCTCGACGTCCTCGGCGATGATCAGCAGCGGCTTGCCCTCGCCGAGCACCTTCTCCAGCAGCGGGAGCAGGTCCTGGATGGAGCTGATCTTGTCGCGGTGCAGCAGGATGTACGGGTCGTCGAGCGCCGCCTCCATGGACTCGGAGTCGGTGACGAAGTACGGCGACAGGTAGCCCTTGTCGAACTGCAGGCCCTCGGTGATCTCCAGCTCGGTGGAGAGCGTGGAGCCCTCCTCGACGGTGATCACGCCGTCCTTGCCGACGGTGTTGATCGCCTGGGCGATCAGGTCGCCGATCTCCTGCTCGCGCGAGGCGATGGCGCCGACCTGCGCGATGTGGCTCTTGGCGTCGACCGGGGTGGCCTTGGACAGCAGCACCTCGGAGACCTTCGCCGACGCGGCGGCGATGCCCTGGCCGAGGGCGAACGGCGCGGCACCGGCGGCCACGTTGCGCAGGCCCTCCTTCACCAGGGCCTGGGCCAGCACGGTGGCGGTGGTGGTGCCGTCACCGGCGACGTCGTTGGTCTTGGTCGCGACGGTCTTCGCCAGCTGGGCGCCGAGGTTCTCGAACGGGTCCTCGAGGTCGACCTCACGGGCGATGGTCACGCCGTCGTTGGTGACGGTCGGACCGCCGAACTTCTTGTCGATGACGACGTGGCGGCCACGCGGGCCGAGCGTCACCTTGACGGCATCGGCGAGCTGGTTCACGCCACGCTCGAGCGCGCGACGGGTGTCCTCGTCGAAGCTGATCTGCTTCGCCATGTCTTGTTCTCGCTACCTCTCGGAGTTTCGCTCTGGTTCTCGGGGGAGAAACGCGACCGCCCCGGTGCGGACCACCGTGGGGTGGACCACCCGGGGCGGTACGTCAGGCGATGGCTCGCGTCAGTTGACGACGGCCAGCACGTCGCGCGCGGAGAGGATCAGGTACTCCTCGCCGTTGTACTTGACCTCGGTGCCGCCGTACTTCGAGTAGATGACGACGTCGCCGACGGCCACGTCGAGCGGGACGCGGTTGCCGTTGTCGTCCACCCGGCCCGGGCCGACGGCCAGGACCTTGCCCTCCTGGGGCTTCTCCTTGGCGGTGTCCGGGATGACGATGCCGGAGGCGGTGGTGGTCTCCGCCTCGCTGGCCTGGACGACGAGCTTGTCCTCGAGCGGCTTGATGTTCGCCACGACGATGACCTCCCCTTCCTGGGGTGAATCCGGTGTCACGGGTTCTCTAGCGGTGTCAGCAGCGCGCACGTGACGACTCCCGCCCCGCCGTCGCGGGTGTCGGGGCGGAGGTCGTCCGCCGCGCGCATTGGCACTCTATCCATGAGAGTGCCAGAAACCGAGCGGGGGCTCAACCGCACCGTTCGGGAGTGTCCGGAGTTCCCGGTCGTCGCCCGTTGTTCACCTCCTCGTCGCCGGGCCGCCGGGTGTCACTCGATCGGGAACGTTGCACTGCACATCGTGGTCACCTCCCGCCGTTCGCTGCTGCGCGCCGGACTCACCGCCGCCGCCGTCACCGCCGCCGCACCCCTGCTGCCCGGCGCCGCCGCCGCGGCGCCCGGGCCGGCCCCGGCCCGGCCGCCCGGCGACCCGTTCGGCCTCGGCGTCGCCTCCGGGGAACCCGACGCGACCTCGGTCGTGCTGTGGACCCGGCTCGCCACCGATCCCCTCGCCGACGACGGCCTGGGCGGTGTCGGGAACCGCGCCACCGACGTCGAGTGGGAGATCGCCGACGACGAGCGCTTCACCCGCGTCGTGCGTCGCGGCCGGGTCCGCACCGGACCGGAGGCGGGCCACAGCGTGCACGTCGAGGTGCCGGGTCTGCGACCGGGCCGCGACTACCACTACCGCTTCCGCGTGGGCCGCACCGTCTCCGACGCGGGCCGCACGCGCACCGCGCCCCCGCCCGCCTCGATGACGCCGGTGCACATGGCCTTCACCTCCTGCTCCCAGTTCGAGCACGGCTGGTTCACCGCGTACCGGCGGATGGCCGAGGAGCGCCCGGACGTCCTGCTGCACCTGGGCGACTACATCTACGAGTACCCGGCGAAGTACTACGTCGCGCCCGGCGGGAACGTGCGCGACCACGCCGGCCCGGAGACGACGACGCTGGCCGGCTACCGGCAGCGCCTGGCCCAGTACCACGCCGACGCCGACCTGCAGGCCGCGCACGCGGCCGCGCCCTGGCTGGTCGTGTTCGACGACCACGAGGTCGAGAACAACTGGGCCGGCGACGTCCGGGAGCTGCCGATCGACCCGCCCGGCGACTTCACCGCCCGCAAGGCCGCCGCGTTCCGCGCGTACTGGGAGAACATGCCGCTGCGCGCCGCCCAGCGCCCCCGCGGCGCGGCCATGCGGCTGTACCGGCGCGTCGGCTACGGCGGGCTGGTCACCTTCCACATGCTCGACACCCGTCAGTACCGCGGCGACCAGCCCTGCGGTGACGAGTTCCGCAGCGACTGCGCGGAGCGGACCGACCCCGCCCGCTCGCTGCCCGGCTCGGCGCAGGAGCGCTGGATCGCCGACGGCTTCGCCCGCTCCCGCGCCCGCTGGGACGTGCTCGGCCAGCAGGTGTTCTTCTCCCAGGTCGACTACACCCCGGGCGCCGGGCGCGGCTTCAACCCGGACGCGTGGGACGGCTACCCCGGCTCGCGTGACCGCGTCGTCGACTCCTGGGTCGCGGCCACGCAACGCGGCCGGGCCCGCAACCTCGTGGTGCTCACCGGTGACGTGCACGCGCACTGGGGCGCCGACGTCAAGAGCCGCTTCGACGACCCCGCCTCGCCGGTGGTCGGCACCGAGCTGGTGTCCAGCTCGATCACCTCGGGCGGTGACGGCTCGGAGAAGCAGAACGGTTCCGACACCGTCCTCGCCGAGAACCCGCACATCCGGTTCCACAACAACCGCCGCGGCTACGTCAGCACCCGGTTCACCGCGGACCGGATGGAGGCCGAGTTCAAGGTGGTGCCGTTCGTGAAGCAGCCGGGCGCCCCGGTGCAGACGCGCGGACGGTTCGTGACCGAGGACCGGCGGCCCGGCCTGCGGCCCGTCTGAGGAGTAGGTTCGGCGACGTGGCTGACCTGGTTCTCGGCGCGAACGTGTTCGGCTGGACGGCGGACAGGGAGACCTCCTTCGCCGTCCTCGACGCCTTCGTCGCCGCCGGCGGACGGATGATCGACACCGCGGACTCCTACATGTGGCGCGCACCGGGGAACTCCGGCGGCGAGTCCGAGACGATCCTCGGCGAGTGGATGGCGGCACGCGGCAACCGCGACGCACTGCACCTCGCGACGAAGGTCGGCGCGCTGCCCGGCCGCGAGGGTCTGTCGGCGGAGAACATCGCGGCGGCGGCGCGGGACTCGCTGCGCCGCCTGGGCACCGACCGGATCGACCTGTACTACGCCCACCGCGACGACGAGGCGACCGCGCAGGAGGAGACCCTCGACGCGTTCGACGCACTGGTCCGCGAGGGGCTGGTCCGCGAGACCGGTGCGTCGAACTTCAGCCCGGAGCGGCTGCGGTCGGCGCTGGAGATCTCCGCGCGCGACGGGCTGACCGCGTTCAGCGCCATCCAGCCGCACTACAACCTCATGGAGCGCGACGACTTCGAGGCGGGCCTGGCCCCGCTCGCCGAGTCGGAGAAGCTGGCCGTCCACCCCTACTTCGGGCTGGCCAAGGGCTTTCTCACCGGCAAGTACCGGCCGGACTCCCCCGCACCGGAGGGCCCGCGGGCCGAGGGCGCGGCGGCGTACCTGGACTCCCGCGGCCGCGCCGTGCTGGCCGGGCTCGACGAGATCTCCGCCGGCTACGGTGTGCCGGTCCCGGCGATCGCGCTGACCTGGCTGGCCGCACAGCCCGCGGTGACCGCACCGATCGCGAGCGCGCGGAATCCCGAGCAGCTGGAGCAGCTGCTGCCGATGCTCACCCTGGAGCTGACCGACGACGAGCTGCGCCTGCTGTCCTACCTGTCCGCGACGTCCTGAGCGGGCGTGCGCACGCGGTCACGGCGCATCGTGTAGGCGTCGGCCATCGACGGCCGGTAGTAGCGCTTGCGCACCCCGACGACGGTGAACCCGGCGCTCTCGTAGAGGGCCCGGGCCGGCTCGTTGTCGGTGCGAACCTCCAGGAACACCGTGGCCGCCAGCTCGTCGGCGACGGCGAGGAGCCCGTTCAGCAGGGCGCGGCCGATCCCGTGGCCCTGCCAGGCCGGATCGACGCCGATGGTGTGCACCTCCGCCTCGGCCATCGGCGGCCCGGCGACGACGGCGAGCCCGGCGTAGCCGACCAGCTCGTCCCCGGCCCGGGCGGCGAGGTAGAGCTGCCCGGAGGTCACGGCGTCGCGGAAGGCCTGCGCGCTCCACGGGTCGTCCCCCGGGAACAGGATCTGCTCCAGCTCCGCGCAGCGCCGGGCATCGGACCGGTACAGCGGGCCCAGCGCGACGGTGGCGTTCATGCGGTGACGCGCTTGCGCCCGGTCGGTTCGACGGCGTCCGGGCGGCGCAGGTAGAGGGGCTCGACGGGTGCGGGGGTCCGGCCGGCGAGGAGGTCCGCCGCGGCGACGCCGACCAGCCCCTCGACGGTCGGGGCGCCGGGGCCGCCGATGTCGCGGCCGAGCCGATCGGCGAACGCCGGATCCCCGATCACGGTGCCGATCGCCAGCTCGTCCAGGCGCGCGGCCAGCGCCTCCGGGGCCTCGACCGCGGGACCGGACAGCCGGCGCACCGACCGGGCGTCGGCCGGGTCGGAGGCGTCGTAGGCGGCCCAGTACACCTCCCGGCGACGGGCGTCGGTCACCACCAACAGGTTCCCGCCGGTGTGCACCCACGACGCGATCGCGTCGTGGGTGGCCACGCCGTGCACGGGCACGTCGAGGGCGTGGCCGAGCGCGGCGGCCGAGGCGATCCCGACCCGCAGCCCGGTGAAGGGGCCCGGTCCGGCGCCGACGACCAGCGCCTCGACCTCGGTGAGCGCACGGCCCGCCTCGGCGCACAGCGCCCGGACCGCGGGCATCAGCAGCTCGCCGTGCCGGCGGCCGTCGTGCGCGCGGGCGGCGACGGTCACCGGCGCGCCGTCGGAGCGGAGGTCGACGAGACCGGCGGTGACGACGGTCGTCGCGGTGTCGAGGGCCAGTACCAGCACGCCCGCGAGCCTACGGACGCGCGGTACGGCGCAGCGTCGCGACCCGGGTGTCGTCGTCGCGGCGCTCCAGGGCGATCGTCACCGCGGACCCGGCGAGCCGCTCCGCGACCCCGACACCCCACTCGACGGCGACGACCGCGCGGTCCAGCTCGGTGTCGAGGTCGAGGTCGTCCAGCTCGGCCGCCACGTCCACGTCCCCGTCGGGGCCGCCCAGCCGGTAGGCGTCGACGTGCACCAGCGCCGGGCCGTCGCCAGCGGACGGGTGCTCACGGGCGATCACGAACGTCGGCGAGGCCACCGTGCCGGTCACCCCGAGCCCGCGGGCCAGGCCGCGGACCAGGGCGGTCTTGCCCGCACCGAGCGGACCGGCCAGGAGCACCACGTCACCGGCGACCAGCTCGCGGCCGACCGTCTCGCCGAAGGACTCGGTGTCGGCGACGGTCGGCAGCTCCGCGACGACGGCGTCCGCGCCGGCAGCGGGGATCACGGCCGGTCCTTCTTCCGGGACCGCCCGGCCCCGGCCGGGATGCGGCTGCCCCGGCGGACCCGGCCCGCGCTGCGCAGCAGTCCCTGCAGCCCACCGCCGCCCGCCGCGGCCTGGTCGTCCTCGGTCGCGTCGGTGACCTGCGGCGGCCGCTTGGCCCGCAGTCCGCCGCCCGCGGTTCGCTCGGTGGTGCGGGCGATCAGCCCGTCCAGCTCGGCGTCGACGACCTCGGGCTGCTCCAGCATCGGCATGTGCCCGACCCCGGGCAGCCGCACCAGCCGTGCGGTCGGGATCGCCTCGGCGATGACCTCGCTGTGCCGCCACGGGATGATCCGGTCGCCGTCGCCCGCCAGGACGAGCACCTCGCAGCCGGACAGGCCGGGCAGCGCCGCGAGCCGGTCGTGGGTGCCGAGGGTGTCGACGAAGTCGGTGAGCGCGCCGACGGCGTTCGAGTCGATCATCGTGTCGACGAGGTCGACCATCCGCGGGTCGACCTGGCGGTCGCCGTAGGCAAAGCGCTTGGTGAACATCCAGATGATGTCGCCCAGCGCGCGCCGGCCCGTCTCCACCAGGCCGGGCTGCCACGCGGCGAGCCCACCGAGCGTCCGGATGATCGGGTTGCGCCGGGACAGGAACGTGCCCGGCAGCCCCGAGGACGCCATCTCCCCCGCCGAGGTCGACACCAGCGCCACCCCGGCGACGCGCTCGTGGAACAGCTCCGGGTGCTGCTCGGCCAGCGCCATCACGGTCATGCCGCCCATCGAGTGCGACACCAGCACCCGTGGCCCCTCGGGGGCCAGCGAGCGGATCACGGCGTCGAGGTCGCGGCCGAGCTGGTCGATCGTGCAGGAGTCCGCGGGCGCCCGCTCGGAGCGACCGTGGCTGCGCTGGTCGTAGAGCACCATCCGCACCGACGGGCCGGTCAGCCCGGCCAGGTGCGGCCGCTGCTCCTGCCAGGTGCGCCGGTCGAGGGCGAACCCGTGCACGAGCACGACGGTCAGTGCGGGCTCCGAGCCGTCGGCCGGCGCGACCACCTCGCAGGCGATGCGGATGCCGTCGTCGGCCATCACCGACATCTCCTCGCCGACGGTGCCCGGCGGCGTCTCGGCGTGCGCGGACATCTCGGTGGCCAGGCTGCGGCGGGTGGCGGCGATCTTGCGTCGCTGCGCGGCGACGCCGACCCCGGCCGCGGCGCCCGCCGCGCCGACCACACCGCCCGCGATCCCGGCGACGGTCCATCCCCTGCGGCTCATGCGACTCCCCCGCGCCCGTCGGTCACCGTGCGGCGGACCCGCCCCCGGACGCCCGTGACGATCTCGTAGTGGATGGTGCCCAGCTCGTCGGCCCACTCGCGGGCGGTCGGGCCGCCGTCGGTGCCGGTGCCGAACAGCTCGACCGGGTCGCCGATCGCGACCGGCAGCGCCCCCGGCGGGCCGCAGTCGACGACGAACTGGTCCATGCAGACCCGCCCGGCGACCGGCCGGACGGTGCCGCCGATGCGCACGCGCATCCGACCGCCGTCGTTGAGGCGGCGCGGGACGCCGTCGGCGTAGCCCAACGGCACCAGCGCCAGCGTGCGGGACTCGCGGGCGACCCACTCGTGGCCGTAGGACACGCCCTCACCCGGCTCGACGGTCTTGGTGAGCGCGACCCGGCCGCGCAGCGTCATCGCCGGGCGCAGCGGGCTGTCGGCGGGGTCGGCGATCGGGTCGAGGCCGTAGACGGCGATCCCCGGCCGGACGACGTCGAGGTGCAGGTCGGGGCGGGTCATCAGGCCGGCGGAGTTGCACAGGTGCAGCTGCGGTGCGAACCCGCGGTCCCGCGCGAGCGCGGCGGCGGCGTGCAGCCGCGCGGCCTGGCTGTCGACGGCGGGCTGGCCCGGCTCGTCGGCGGCGGCGAGGTGCGACCAGACGGCCGCGACCTCGCAGGCGCCGTCGGCGACACCGTCCACCACGGCGTCGAGCAGGGCGGGCCACTCGCCGGGCGGGCAGCCGTTGCGCGAGAGCCCGGTGTCGGCCTTGAGGTGCAGCCGGACCTTGCGGCCCGCGGCGCGGGCGCCGGCCAGCACCGCGGCGAGGTGCTCACGGCCGGACACCGACAGCTCCACCCCGGCGGCGACGGCGGCGGCGAAGTTCTCGTCGGGCAGATGCAGCCACGACAGCAGCGGCGCGTCGACGCCCTCGGCACGCAGCGCGAGCGCCTCGTCCAGGGTGGCGACGCCGAGCCGGGTCGCCCCCGCCGAGAGCGCCGCCCGGGCGACGGCGGCAGCGCCGTGGCCGTAGCCGTCGGCCTTGACCACGACCATCGTCTCGGCGCCCGAGGCGAGACCGGACAGGTACCGGGTGTTGTGCCGGACGGCGTCGAGGTCGACCACCGCCTCGGCCGCCGGCGCGCCGGGGACGCGACCGTGGCCGGGCCCGTACGTGCGTCCGGGTCCCGGGCCGGGAGCGTGGTCGGTCGTGGGTGACACGGCCCCGATCATCGCATCCCGGCCCGACGGGGCCCGGTCCTGCGCCCGGCTCAGTCGTTCCCGGCCTCCATCGCGGCCCGGTCGAGGGACTCCTCTGCCTGCTCGGCGTCCGGGTCCGACGGCGTCGCGGTGATCTCCGCCGCACGCCCGGCCTCGACCTCGCCGACGAAGGTGCCGAACTCGCCGCCGAGCATCCCGGTGGCCGAGTACTGCTCCAGCTTGGCGCGGGAGTCGGCCAGGTCCAGGTTGCGCAGCGTGAGCTGGCCGATGCGGTCGCCCGGGGTGAACGGGGCGTCCTCGACCCGCTCCATCGACAACCGGTCCTCGGCGTAGGCCAGGGCGGGGCCGCGGGTGTCGAGCACCGACCAGTCGTTGCCGCGGCGCAGCCGCAGGGTGACCGAGCCGGTGACCGCGTTGCCGACCCAGCGGGTCAGGGACTCGCGCAGCATCAGCGACTGCGGCTCCAGCCAGCGGCCCTCGTAGAGCAGCCGGCCCAGGCGACGCCCCTGCTCCTCGTAGGCCGACAGCGAGTCGTGGTTGTGGATCGCGGAGACCAGGCGCTCGTAGGTGACGAACAGCAGCGCCATCGCCGGGGCCTCGTAGATGCCCCGGCTCTTGGCCTCGATGATCCGGTTCTCGATCTGGTCGGTCATGCCCAGGCCGTGCCGGCCACCGATCCGGTTGGCCTCGGCGACCAGCGCGACCGGGTCGTCGTAGCGGACACCGTTGATCGCGACCGGGCGACCGGACTCCCACTCGACGGTGACGTCCTCGGTCTCGACCGTGACGGCCGGGTCCCAGAACCGCACGCCCATGATCGGCTCGACGATCTCGATCGAGGTGTCGAGGTGCTCCAGCTTCTTGGCCTCGTGGGTGGCGCCCCAGATGTTGGCGTCGGTCGAGTACGCCTTCTCCGCGGAGTCCCGGTAGGGCAGCTCGCGCTCGCCCAGCCAGGCGCTCATCTCCGCGCGGCCACCGAGCTGGTCGACGAACGCCTCGTCCAGCCACGGCTTGTAGATCCGCAGGGCCGGGTTGGCGAGCAGGCCGTAGCGGTAGAACCGCTCGATGTCGTTGCCCTTGAAGGTCGAGCCGTCGCCCCAGATGGAGACGCCGTCGTCGGCCATGGCGCGGACCAGCAGCGTGCCGGTGACGGCGCGGCCGATCGGGGTGGTGTTGAAGTAGGGCATCCCGCCGGCGCGGATGTGGAAGGCACCACAGGCGATCGCGGCGATGCCCTCGTCGACCAGCGCGCGGCGGCAGTCGACGACGCGGGCGGCCTCGGCGCCGTACTCCAGCGCGCGCTCGCGGACGGCGACGAGGTCGGGCTCGTCGGGCTGTCCGAGGTCGGCGGTGTAGGCGTAGGGGACCGCGCCGTTCTCGCGCATCCAGGCGACCGCGACGGAGGTGTCGAGGCCACCGGAGAAGGCGATGCCGACGCGCTCGCCGACGGGGAGGCTGGTCAGGATCTTCGGCACGCGCGGAACGCTAACAACCCGCTCCCGGCGCAGGTCCGCCGGTGTGCCGCTTCAGTACGGGGCTGCGGCTGCCCGCACCGCCCGCAGCGCGACCGGGATCGCCGCCTGCATCGCCGACGCCGGAGCCGGGACCGGCGGCAGGCCGTGCTCGCGGGCGGCCGCCGTCGCGGCGCGGGCGTGCACCAGCGTCGCGCAGCCCGCCGCCCACCACGGGTCGAGCCCGGCGGCGAGCAACGCGCCGATCATGCCGGTGAGCACGTCGCCGGAGCCCGCGGTCGCGGCCCAGGAGTCCGCGGCGGGGTCGACGAGCACCCGTCCATCCGGTGCGGCGACGACGGTCGCGTTCCCCTTCAGCAGCACCGTCACCCCGAGGTCGGCGGCGGCGCGGCGGGCGGCGCCGATCCGGTCGGCCCCGACCTCGCCCGCGATCCGGGCGAACTCCCCCGCGTGCGGGGTGAGCACGACGGGCTCGCCGTGGATCCGGTCCCGCAGGTGCGCGTGCTGTGCGAGCAGGGTGATCGCGTCGGCGTCGAGGCAGAGCGGCACCTCCCGGCCGAGTGCCTCCTCCAGCACGGCCAGGCCCTGTCCGCCGGTGCCCAGCCCCGGCCCGACCGCCCAGGCCTGGGTGCGTCCGGCGTCGGTGATGTCCCCGGTGGCGACGATCTCCGGCCAGTGCCTGCGGACCTCGTCGGCGGCGGACCCGGCGAAGCGCACCATCCCAGAGGTGGCCAGGGCCGCGGCGCCCGCGGCGAGGACGGCGGCGCCGGGGTAGGTGGCCGAGCCGGCGGCGATCCCGACGACGCCCTGGCTGTACTTGTCGTCGTCGGGGCCGGGCACCGGCCAGCGGGCGCCGACGTCGCCGTCGGACAGCACCCACGCGTGCGGCTCGGTGCCCTCCAGGTACGGCCCGAGCCCGAAGTCCACCAGCCGCACCGGCCCGCACAGCGGGGCGGCGAGGGCGTGCACCGGCTTGCGGGTGCCGAAGGTGACCGTCAGCGCGGCACGGACGTGCGGCCCGTCGGTCGCCCCAGTGTCGCAGTCGACCCCCGAGGGCAGGTCGCAAGCCACGATCGGCACACCGGCCCCGTCGGCGGCGGCGACCAGCTCCGGGGCCGGGTCGCGCAGCGCACCGCGCCCGGAGATCCCGACGATCCCGTCGACGACGACGTCCGCCACCGCGATCAGCGCCCGTGCCGTGTCGAGGGCACCGGCCGCAGCGGGGCCGGGATCGGAGACCGGCGGTGCGTGCAGGGCCAGCACCCGCCCGCGCGCGGCACGCAGCGCGGCGAGCCCGGCCGGGTGCGCGCGGTCCGGCGCCAGCAGCACCGCGGTGACGTGCGCGCCCCGGCGGCGCAGCTCGGCGCCGGCCCACAGCGCGTCGCCGCCGTTGTCGCCCGCCCCGACCAGCAGCACCACCCGGCGCCCGTAGGTCGCGCCGAGGAACGCGCGCACGTGGTGCGCGAGCCCCGCCGCGGCCCGGCGCATCAGCACCCCGTCGCCGACGGTGCGCATCATGGCCGCCTCGGCCGCCCGTACCTGGTCCGCGGTGTGGAGCCCGTGCATGGCCGCGAGGCTAACCCCGGGCGGCCGGGTTCGGCGGTCGTGGAGCGGAGCGCCCGCTCACTCGACGGTGACCGACTTCGCCAGGTTGCGGGGCTTGTCGACGTCGTAGCCGCGGGCGCGGGCGATCTCGGCCGCGATCACCTGCAGCGGGATCGTCGCGACCAGCGGCTGCAGCAGCGTCGGCACCGCGGGGAGCTCGAAGAGGTGGTCGGCGAACGGGCGCACCGTCTCGTCGCCGGTCTCGGCCAGGACGACGGTGCGCGCCCCACGCGCCTTGATCTCCTGGATATTGGACAGCAGCTTGGAGTGCAGCACCGCGCGCCCCTTCGGCGACGGCATCACCACGACGACCGGCAGCCCGTCCTCGATCAGCGCGATCGGACCGTGCTTGAGCTCGCCGGCGGCGAACGCCTCGGCGTGCATGTAGGCGAGCTCCTTGAGCTTGAGCGCGCCCTCCAGCGCCACCGGGTAGCCGACGTGCCGCCCCAGGAACAGCACCGCCTTCGACGGCGCCAGCTCCTGCCCGAGCGCACGGGCCTCGCCGAGGGACTCCAGCACCTGGGCGACGGCCGCCGGGATGGCCTCCAGCTCCTCGAACTCGCGGACCACCTCGTCCGGGTACTTGGTGCCGCGCGCCTGCGCCAGGGCCAGGCCGACCAGGTAGTTCGCCGCGACCTGGGCGGTGAACGTCTTCGTCGCGGCGACGCCGATCTCCGGGCCCGCGTGGGTGTAGATCACCGCGTCGGACTCGCGCGGGATCTGTGCCCCGTTGGTGTTGCAGATGGCCAGCACCCTGGCCTTCTGCTCCTTGGCGTGGCGCAGCGCCTCCAGGGTGTCCGCGGTCTCGCCGGACTGGGAGATCGCGACGACCAGCGTCGAGCGGTCCAGCACCGGGTCGCGGTAGCGGAACTCGCTGGCCAGCTCGATCTCGACCGGGATCCGGGTCCAGTGCTCGATCGCGTACTTCGCGAGCAGACCGGAGTGGTAGGCGGTGCCACAGGCGACGACGAAGACCTTGTCGACGTCGCGCAGCTCCTGGTCGGTGAGCCGCTGCTCGTCGAGCACGATGCGCCCGTCGACCAGGTGGCCGCGCAGGGTGTCGGCGATCGCGGTCGGCTGCTCCTCGATCTCCTTGAGCATGAAGTAGTCGTGACCGCCCTTCTCGGCGGCCGCGAGGTCCCAGGTCACCTCGAACGGGTTGACCGCCACGGGCTCCCCGACGAAGTCGGTGACCTCGTAGCCGTCCCGGGTGATCGTGACGACCTGGTCCTGGCCGAGCTCGACCGCGGATCGGGTGAACTCGATGAACGCCGCGACGTCGGAGGCCAGGAACGTCTCGCCGTCGCCGATGCCGAGCACCAGCGGGGAGTTGCGGCGGGCGGTGACGATCCGGTCCGGCTCGTCGGCGTGGGTCACGACGAGGGTGAACGCACCCTCCAACCGCCGCGCGACGGCGCGCACCGAGGCCGGGAGGTCCCCGGCGGTGTCACCGTGGGCGTAGGCGAGCGCGACCAGGTGCGCGGCGGTCTCGGTGTCAGTGTCGGACTCCGCCCAGATGTCCTGTGCCTCCAGCTCGGCCCGCAGCTCCAGGAAGTTCTCGATGATGCCGTTGTGGACGACCGCGAGGCGGCCGTCGCTGCTGCGGTGCGGGTGGGCGTTGCGGTCGGTGGGCGGGCCGTGGGTCGCCCACCGCGTGTGCCCGATGCCCGAGGTCCCGGTGAACCGGTCCCGTCCGATCTCGTCGAGGCGTGCCTCCAGGTTGGCCAGGGCGCCCGCCTTGCGCTCGATCAGCAGCTCACCGCCGTCCGGCAGCGCGACGCCGGCGGAGTCGTAACCGCGGTACTCCAGTCGTCGCAGGCCGCCGAGGACGACGCCGAGTGCGGACCGATGACCGACGTAACCGACGATGCCACACATGAGGCTGAGCGTATCGACGCCCGGTTGCCGATCTTCGGGCGACGGGTGCGACCGGCGCCACGCCGGACGCCCGTACGAGGCGGGCACGCGGTCACCTGCACCGGTACGGTGCCGTCCGTGGCCCGGACCAGCGTGACCCGCCCCCCGTCGACGAAGGGGGCCAAGGACGCCCTCGGTGTGCTGTCGCGTCCGGGGCCGAACCCGGTGAAGTACGGCGACCTGGGGCTGATCGGCCTGCCGGGCATCGTCTACACCCCCGCTGAGGGCTACCAGCTGCCCGCCGTGGTCGTCGGGCACGCGTGGCTGCAGCCCGCGCACCGCTACCACGAGCTGCTGCGACACCTCGCGACCTGGGGTTTCGTCGCCGCCGCGCCGAACACCCAGCGCGGCCCGGTCCCGAGCATCGCCCAGTTCGCCTCGGACCTGAACACCGTCCTGGACGTGTGCGTCGGTGTCCGTCTCGGCGACGGCCACGTCAGCGTCGACGCCCGCAAGACCGCCCTGGTCGGGCACGGCACCGGGGGCGGCGCGGCCGTCCTCGCCGCGGCCCGGCGCGAGCGCCTCGGCGCGCTGGTGACCCTCGCCGCGTCGGAGGTGCAGCCGTCCGCGATCGAGGCGGCCGCCACGGTGACCGTCCCGACGCTGCACCTCGCCGCCGCGGTCGACTCGCTCGCCCCGATGGAGGGACACGCGCAACGGATCGCCGCAGCAGGGCACGAGGCCGGCACCGACGTGACGCTGCGCGAGATCGAGAAGGCCGGGCACCTCGGGTTCTGCGAGGGCAGGCACTGGACGAGCTTCCTGCTGCAGAACCGCCCGCAGCACCGGACCCGGAAGATCACCCGGGCACTGGTGACCGCGTTCCTCATGCAGGAGCTGCAGAACGAGAAGCGCGTGTCCTCCCTGACCTCGGGGAACGTGCCCGGGGCCCCGCTGGTGGACCTCACCCCGCAGCCCGACGACGAGCAGGACCAGCAGCCGTCCGGGCTCCTCGGCATCGGCGGCTGACCTCTCCGGGCCCCGCGCCCGCACAGATCCGCCGCCCGCGCGGTGATCCGCCGCCCGCGCGCGTCCGGACGCGCGCGGGGCGCGGATCAGCGCGCGGACACGTCCCGACGGCGGCTCAGGGCGCCAGCCAGACCTTCCGGTCGGCGGTGGCGACGGCGTCGAACGCGGCGGCGGCCCGGTCCGGCGCGAACGGCTCGGGCTCCATGAGCCCCACCAGGGCGTCGGCGACGGCGGGCAGGTCCGCGAGCGCACCGGCGAAGTCGCCGGGGTGGTCGTAGATCAGCGACCCGGTGACGGTCACCTGCCGCTGCACCAGGTCGTGGGTGTTCACCGGTGACTCGCCGTCGTGCTGCCCGATGAGCAGCAACGTCCCGGCCCGGTCGACCGCGGCGACGGCCGTCGGCCAGGCGGCGGGGGCGCCGGAGGTCTCGAACACCGTCCCGAACACCTCGCCGGGGACGAGCTCCTCGGCGTCGAGATCCACCGCACGCCGCCGGCGCCCGTCGTGCGGCTCGGCGACGACCGGGACGTGCCCGGCCGCGAGCAGGGTCAGGCACAGCAGGGTGCCCTGGCTGCCCGCCCCGACGACCAGGCAGCGCGATCCCGGTTCCGGTGCGGCCCGGCGGAGCGCGGCCCGGGTCACCACCCACGGCTCCACGCAGGCGACGACCCGTTCGGCCGTCGCCGGGTCGAGCCCGGCCGGCAGGGCGTGGGCGTACCCGGCCGGGACGGCGACGAGTCCGGCGAGCAGGCCCGGCGCGTTCACCCCGAGGCTGCGCCGGTCCGGGCAGGCCGACGTGCGGCCCGCGACGCAGAACCGGCAGCGTCCGCAGGCGAGGTTCGGCTCGACCACGACGACCTCGCCGACCCGGCCCGGGTCGACGCCCGCGCCGACGGCGACCACCCGTCCGCCGCCCTCGTGCCCGACCGTCCACGGCAGCTCCGGGACCGGCCGGGCGCCGCTGCGGACGGCCAGGTCGGTGCCGCACAGCCCGACCGCCGTGACCCGCACGAGGACCTCGCCCGGCCCGGGCTCCGGCGCCGCGACCGGAACGACGTCGAGACGGCCGGGAGCGGTGTCGCGGCCACCGGAGCCGGTGTCGGTGCGGCCGGAGCCGGTACCGGTGCGACCCGAGCCGGTACCGGTGCGACCGGTGTCGACGCGGCCGGTGTCGGTGCGGGCGAGGCCGGTGAGCCGCACGGCCACGGTGGTGGCGGGGGCGGCGGAGGTGGTCGACATGAGGGTCTCCCGGGTCGTCGGGTGCGGTCAGGAACGCGAGGCCACCGGGGTGGCCGGTGCCTCCTCGCTCTCGGCGTGCGGTGCGTAGCTCATGAAGGACGCGACGAGCAGCGAGATCAGGCAGCCGCCGCAGAGGTAGGCCGCGACCAGGTACCAGCTGCCGCCGCCGACCGCGACCAGCGCCGTCGCGATGAACGGGGTGAACCCGCCGCCGACCACGCTGGCGAGCTGGTAGCCCAGGCCCGCGCCGCTGTTGCGGTGCCGGGCACCGAACATCTCGGTGAACAGCGGCTGCTGCACGCTGACGATCGCGTCGTGGCCGATGTTGACCAGCAGCACGGCGCACAGCACCAGCAGCACCGCCGAGCCCTGCTCCATCGCGACGAAGAACGGCACCGACGCGAGCACCGCGACGACGGCGCCGACCAGGTAGACGGGACGGCGGCCGTAGCGGTCGGACAGCCAGCCGAACAGCGGGATGGTGATGATCCCGAGCCCGCCGACGAGCAGCCCGACGCCGAGCATGAAGCCGCGGGTGAAGCCGTACTGCTCGGTGGCGTAGGCCAGCGCGAACGTCACGACGATGTACATGGTCAGCAGCTCGGCCAGACGCAGCGCGACGATCTTGACGAAGGCGCCGGGGTGGCGGCGCAGGGCCTCCAGCACCGGCAGCTTCTGCTTCTCGACGGGCTCGGCGGCCTGCGCGGCGGCAGCCTTCTTGAACGTCTCGGACTCGTCGACGCCGGACCGGATCCACAGCCCGACCAGCGTCAGCAGCAGGCCGAAGAAGAACGGGATGCGCCATCCCCAGGTCTCGAACGCGGTCTCGCTCATGACCGCGACCAGGATCGCGACGAAGCCGTTCACCATCAGCAGCGCGACCGAGTAGCCGACCTGCACACCACTGGAGTACAGCGCCTTCCACCGCTTCGGGGCGTGCTCGACGGCGAGCAGCGCGGCGCTGGCCCACTCCCCGCCGACGGCGAGGCCCTGCACACAGCGCAGCGCGACGAGCAGGACCGGGGCCAGGTAGCCGACCTGGTCGAAGGTCGGCAGCAGGCCGATCGCCGCCGTCGTCATGCCCATGATCGCGATCGTCCAGACCAGGGTGCGCTTGCGGCCGATCCGGTCGCCGAGGTGGCCGAACACGATCCCGCCGAGCGGGCGGAACAGGAACCCGATGCCGAAGGTCGCGAACGCGGCCAACGCGCCGGCGGTGGGGCTCTCGCTCGGGAAGAACAGCGGGCCGAAGACGAGTGCGGCGACGACCCCGTAGAGGAGGAAGTCGTACCACTCGACGACGGCGCCGACGAACGAGCCGGCAGCGGCACGCCGTGCTCCGGCCGGTGCGCCCGGCGGCTGGGCTGATGACACCTGTGTCATGACCTTCTCCTGTACGCGTCCTTGCGTTGTTCGCTATGCGCACACTCGTGTGCTGTGCGCACAACCGTACGGCGCGCCGAGCACTGGTCGCAAGACCGGGGCGCTTCCGGCCCGCCGGTAGGGTCGGGCGTCCGACGGGAGAGGGGTCCGATGACGGCGGAGCCGGCCGGCCAGGAACGCCACTTCGTGCGGGCGGTGGAGCGGGCGTTCCGGGTGGTCCGCGCGTTCGGGCCGGACACGCCGTCGATGACGCTGAGCGAGGTCGCGTCCCGCACCGAGCTGGACCGGGCGACGGCCCGGCGGCTGCTGCTGACGCTCGTCGACCTCGGCTACGCGCGCCGCTCCGGGCGGGACCGCTTCGAGCTGACGCCACGGGTGCTGGAGCTCGGCTACGCCTACCTGTCCGGACTGTCGCTGGTCGACGTCGCGCTGCCACACCTGCAGGCGATGTCCTACGAGCTGCGGGAGACCGCGTCGCTCACCGAGCTCGACGGGCCGGACGTCGTGTACCTGGCCCTGGCGCAGAGCTCCCGGTTGAGCGGGCTGCGCATCACCGTCGGCACCCGGTACGAGGCGTGGGCGACGTCGATGGGCCGGGTGTTGCTGGCAGGCCTGCCCGACGACGAGCTCGACGCGCACCTGGCGTCGGTGACGGTGCAGCGGCGCACCGACCACACGGTGCGCGACGTGGCGGCCCTGCGCGAGGCGGTCGTCGCCGCGCGGGAGCAGGGCTGGGCGCTGGTGGAACAGGAGCTCGAGGACGGCCTGCGGGGGATCGCCGCGCCGGTGCGGAACCGGTCGGGGCGGGTGATCGCCGCGGTCAACGTGTCCACCCACGTCGGCGTGGCCTCGAGGGAGGAGCTGACCGGGCGGCACCTGCCGCGCCTGCTGGAGGCCGCCGCGGGGATCGAGGCTGACCTGGTGGCCTCGGACCTCTGAGGGCCGTTCCGCCTGCTCAGCGCTCGTGCGGGCCGGCGAGCGAGGGGGCCACGGGACCGCGGCGGTCGGTGACGCGCGTCCCGGTGAGACCGGGCAGCCGCATGCCGGGGACGGCGTCCTCCGCCCGGGTCGCGTCGCGCGCGGCCTCGTCGGCCAGCCGGCCCACCTCGCGCCCGACGAGGTCGAGCCGGGCCGTCACCGCCTCCCCGGCCGGGTCGTCCCACGCGGCGGCGACGGCGGCGCGGATCCCGGCGAGCAGACCGGCGGTGTCGTCGAGCCGGTCCACCAGCGCCCGCAGGGCAGTGGCCTGGTCCGCGGCGCCGGCGTCCGGACCGCCGGTCAGCACGGTCCCGCCCCGCCGGGGCCGGGCCCGTGCCGGAGGTCGGGAGCGTCCCGGAACGCGGCGGCCGCGGCGGTGTCCGCCACCCGGGCGGTGGCCGCGGCGCGCCGGGCCGCGTCGGCCAGCGACGCCAGCTCGTCCGCGACCCGCCGCAGCCGGACCGCGCGGTCCCCGTCACCGGGGCCGGTCACGGGGGCCTCGGTCAGCCCGGCAGCCAGGTCCGCCAGCCCGCGGGCCGCGCGGTCCAGCGCATCGGGGTCCCGCCGCACGTCCGGTCGCATCGCCCCAGCATGGCGACGGGCCCGCGCCGGCGGGCCCGGACGCGCGGATCCGGTTCGCCATCGCGAACCGGTGTCGCGGCAGGCCACCCGGACGACGTCGGGGCCGCCACCCGGTGTGGGTGACGGCCCCGATCGGCGTGCGTCGGTCAGCGCGCGGCGGCGACGATCCCGGCCAGCCGACCCGCGACGGCGTCGGCCTCGTCCTCGCTGGGCGCCTCGACCATCACGCGGACGAGCTGCTCGGTGCCCGACGGGCGCAGCAGCACCCGGCCGGTGTCGCCCAGCTCCGCCTCGGCCTTCGCGACGGCCTCGGCCACGTCCGCCGACGCGGCGACCGCGTCCTTGTCCGCGACGGGCACGTTGCGCAGCACCTGCGGCAGCACCGTGACCACCGAGGCCAGCTCGGCCAGAGGGGTGCCGGTCTGTGCGACCCGCGACATCAGCCGCAGGGCGGTGAGCAGACCGTCGCCGGTGGTGGCGTGGCCCGGCAGCACCACGTGCCCGGACTGCTCGCCGCCGAGGGTGAACCCGCCCTCGCGCAGCCGTTCCAGCACGTAGCGGTCGCCGACCTTGGTGGTGTCCAGGGTGATCCCGGCCTCGCGCATGGCGATGTGCAGGCCCAGGTTGCTCATCACCGTGGCGACGAGCGTGTCGTGCGCGAGCTCGCCGGCGTCGCGCATGGCGAGTGCCAGCACCGCCATGATCCGGTCACCGTCGACGACCGCACCGGTCGCGTCGACGGCCAGGCAGCGGTCGGCGTCACCGTCGTGGGCGATGCCGAGGTCGGCGCCGTGCTCGAGGACCGCGGACCGCAGCAGGTCCAGGTGGGTGGACCCGACGCCGTCGTTGATGTTGAGACCGTCCGGCTCGGCGTGCAGCGCGATCACGTCGGCGCCCGCCTGCCGGTAGGCCTCCGGCGCGGCCAGCGCCGCGGCGCCGTGCGCGCAGTCGACGACCACGCGCAGCCCGGACAACGAGCCCGGCGCGGCGGAGAGCAGGTGCGCGACGTAGACGTCGGTGGCATCCGGCGCGTCCCAGACCCGGCCGATGCCGTCACCGGTCGGTCGGGCGCCGAGACCCTCGGCGAACTGCTGCTCGATCGCGTCCTCGACGTCGTCGGGCAGCTTGTGGCCACCCGCGGCGAAGAGCTTGATGCCGTTGTCGGGCATCGGGTTGTGCGACGCGGAGATCATCACGCCGAGGTCGGCGCCGGTCTCGGCGACCAGGTGCGCGACGCCCGGGGTCGGCAGCACACCGACCCGGATCGCGTCCGCACCGGCCGAGGTGAGCCCGGCGACGACCGCGGCCTCGAGCATCTCGCCGCTCGCGCGGGGATCGCGTCCGACGACCGCGAGGGGCCGGCGGCCGGAGCCGTTCGAGAGCGTGCGGGCGGCCGAGGCACAGACGCCAACGGCGAACTCCGGAGTGAGGAGTTCGCCGTTGGCCAGGCCCCGGACGCCGTCGGTTCCGAAGAGACGAGGCATCCGGTGTGCGATCAGCGCTTGGAGTACTGGGGCGCCTTACGGGCCTTCTTGAGGCCGTACTTCTTGCGCTCGACGGCGCGGGCGTCACGGGTCAGCCAGCCGGCCTTCTTCAGCGGCGGGCGGTCCTCGGAGTCCAGCTCGACCAGCGCACGGGCGATCGCCAGACGCAGAGCGCCGGCCTGACCCGCGGTGCCGCCACCCTTGAGGTTGGCGAAGATGTCGAAGCGCTCGGTCTTCTCGACGAGGACCAGCGGCTCCTTCACGATCTGCTGGTGCAGCTTGTTCGGGAAGTACACCTCGAGCGGCTTGCCGTTCAGGGTGAACCCGCCGGTGCCCGGCAGCAGCCGGACGCGGACGACGGCCTCCTTGCGGCGGCCGACGGTCTGGACCGGGCGGTCGCCCAGCACGGGGGCCTCGGCGGCGAACTCGTCGGCGTCGAAGTCGGCGGCGTCACCGATGGTGTAGTCGACGTCGGCGACCTCGGTCTCGGTGGCCTCGGTCTCGGTCGCCTCGGCGGCCGCACCCTCGGTCTCGACCGCGTCGACGACCTCGTCGGGTCCGTTCTCGGGGCTGGTCACGGGCTGTCCCTCTTCGTTGCTCGGGGTGGTCACTGGCTGACCTGCTTGATCTCGAACGGCTGCGGCTTCTGGGCCTCGTGCGGGTGCGCCGGGCCGGCGTAGACCTTCAGCTTCTTGGCCATGGCGCGGCCGAGGCGGTTCTTCGGCAGCATGCCCTTGATCGCCTTCTCGACGAGGCGGTCGGGCTGGCTGTCGATCATCTCGCCGACGGAGCGCTGGCGGAGGCCACCCGGGAAGCCGGAGTGGCGGTAGACGAACTTGTCGGCCCGCTTGTTGCCGGACACCGAGATCTTCTCCGCGTTCACGATGACCACGAAGTCGCCGTTGTCGACGTGCGGGGCGTAGGTCGGCTTGTGCTTCCCGCGCAGCAGCGTGGCAGCGTGGGTGGCGAGCCGACCGAGGCGCACGTCCTCGGCGTCGATCACGTGCCAGGCGTGCTGGATGTCGCCGGGCTTGGGGCTGTACGTGGGCACGGATCTACCTCGTCGTCGTTCTCGGCTGGTGGGCCGTCCGCACGGGTTCCGGCCCACTCTCTAGTCTCTGGTTCCTCAGCGTGCTGCTGGTGGACGCCGGAGGGACGCTCGATCCCGCCGCTGTCGCCGGAGGACGGCGCCCGCGGGTCTCCACCGCTGCACAACGAGAGCCAAGCGTACCCGCCGGTTCCGGGGGCGGACGCAAGGGGGTCGTCCGGGCCCCCGGACCCGGGGGGTCAGGCGAACCGGGCCCGGTTCGCCTGCTCGGTGTCGCGGTAGTTCTGACCGGCCTGACCGACCAGCTTCCCGATGGTGCCCAGGGTGGTGGTCAGCTCGGCCGCCGAGGTGTCCCACTTCTGCTGCGACGCCTGGTAGGTGGTGGCCGCGTCGCCGGTCCAGGCCCCGACCATCGGCGCCAGGTAGCGCCGCAGGTCCTCGAGCTGGGAGTTGATGCGCGCGGTCGTCGCGACGGTGTCGGCCGACGCCCGCTCGAGCGCGCTGAAGGTGACCTTGATCTCGGATCCCACGGTGTAGCTCCCCCTCACCCGAGCACCGACGTGATGGCGGTGCGATTCTGGTCCTCCTGCTGCTGGTACGTCGTCGCCGTGCCGCCGAGCTGCTCACCGATCGCGCCCAGCGCCTCGTTCAGCCGCCGTGCCTCGGTGTCCCACTTGGCCATCAGCTGGGCGAACGCCGTCGCCGCGCTGCCGGACCACTGGCCCTGCAGCGGCCCCAGCTGGCTGCGCAGGCGGGCGAGCTCGCCGTTGACGGCGTCGCTCACCGCCCGCACCTGGCCCGCCGCGCGCACCATCTCCTCGGTCGTCGTACCGAACCCGTCGGCCATGGACCCCACCTCGTCCCCGTCCCGTCGCCCGGCCGGTCGGGTGTCCGGCGACCGGGCCCGGGGACGCGGTGTCCCCGGCCCGCGCACAGTGGCAGGGCGGCCGGGCCGCCGTGGCCGAACGGCGCGGACCGTTCGCGACCGGGAACGCCGCCCGGGTCACCGCACCCGGTGCAGCGAGGCGACGACCTCGACGCAGGCGGGTGCGACGGGGGCGGCGGCGGGCCTGCGGCACCCGGCGACGAGCTGGTCGGAGCCGTCGAACACGACGTGCCAGTCGACGACGGTCCCGTCGCCGGGGTCCTCGCTCCACCGCAGGACCGGCCGCCCGCCGACCGTCGCGGTCGCCGGGCCCTCCCCGCCGACCAGTGCGGCGAGTTCGCGACGGGCACGGTCGGGCTCGCGTCCGGCGTCGTAGCCGAGCGGGCTGCGCTCCAGCACGAGCAGGTCGGCACCGTCCGGGCCGCCGACCGGGGTGAGCAGCGCCCGTCGACGCTGCGGGTCGCCGCCGGTGTGCTCCCAGCCGGTGGGCAGGGTGGCGGCGTAGCCGTACTGGACGACCGTCGCCCCGGCCGGTGGCACCGGGCGCGGGCCCGCCAGGAGCAGCCCGGCGCCGAGCAGGACCGCGCCCAGCACCCCGGCGACGACGATCGCCGCCCGGGCCCGGTCCGGGTCGTCCGCGGGCGGGGCGGCGGGGCCGGGCGCCCCGGCCGGTCCCGGCTCCGCCGGGCCCGCTCCCGCACCGGGGTCACCGGGCCACGGGGCGGCGCGGCCGGCGCCCGGGCCGGGACCGGGGTCGCCACCGGGGGCCGGACCGAGCTGCGTGCCCGGCCCGAGGTCCGGCTCGGTGCCCGGCCCTGAGCCCGGCCAGGTGTCCGGCCCGGTGTCGGTGGACACACCGGCCCCGAGCACCGCCGCCCCGACCACCGCAGCCGCCTCCGGACCCCAGGGCTCGCCGCCGGCGGGGCGCAGCCCGGCAACACGCACCGGGCAGGGCAGAACCGGGCACGGCAGAACCGGGCGGGGCGGCCGGGCGCCGGCACGATCCGCGGGCCGCGCCGGGTCCCGGCCGTCCGCGCACCCGGCCGCCCCGGGACCCGGCCCACGGTCGTCCCCACGACGCTCGGGGCGGGGACCGGACCCGGCGCGCCGGTCCGGGGTGTACATCGCAAGGAGCGGGCCGGGCGTCCCCGCGGCCACGACCAGCTCCGCACCGGTCGCCCGCACGAGCGCCGCGAGACCCGCGGGGTCAGCGAGGTCGGCGAGGTCGGCGAGGTCGGTGCCCGGCTCCGCCACCGGCTCCGGCACCCCGTCGCGCACGAGGGTCACGCCGTCGTCGTGGACGACCAGGACCGGCCCGTCCGGCAGCTCCGGTTCGGCCGCGAGGACCGCGACCGCGGCCGGGACCACCAGCACCCGCGGACCTCCGGGGAAGGCACCACCCGCCGTCGTCCCGACCCGGACGACGACGCCGGGCGGGTCGTCGCCGAAGAAGTCCGCGACGGCCGTCGCCGGGGGTGTGCCGGGTGGGGCCGCGGCGACCAGGCGCAGCCCGCCGGCGTCGGCGGCGGCGAGCAGCACCGCGTCGCGGCGGTCGTGCACGGCGACCGCGACGCCGCTCACCCCGGCTCGGTCCAGGCCAGCTGCACCCGGCGTGCCCCGGCCCGCCGGTCGACGAGCACGGCCCGTCCGGGCGGCATCGGGCCGGGGCGGACCTTCTCCAGCAGCGCACCTTCGTCGGGGCTGCCGGAGCCGACCAGGCCGGGGGCGCCGAGCTCCCGCAGCCGCCCGAGGACCGGGTCGAACAGCGCCCGCCCGGCGCCGCCGGTGCGCCGCGCGAGGACGACGTGCAGCCCGACGTCGCGGGCCTGCGGCAGGTACTCGGCGAGCGCGAGCAGCGGGTGCGTCCCGGTCGACCCGGCCGCGGGGACGACGAGGTCGTAGTCGTCGACGAGCAGCCACACGTCCGGTCCGCTCCACCAGGACCGTTCCCACAGCTGGGCCGGGGTGACGTCCGGACCGGGCAGCCGCCGTCCGAGGGAGCCCGCGATCTCGGCGCAGGCGTCGGTGGTGGCCTGCGCGGTCGAGGTGTGCGCGAGCAGGTGGCTCTGCGGGATCCCGCCGAGCAGCGTCCGCCGGTGGTCGACGACGACGATCCGCGCCCGGTCGGGCGTCCACCGCGCGGCGATGCCGTGGGCGAGGGTCCGCAGCAGCGTCGTCTTGCCGCCGCCGGAGTCGGCGAAGCAGAGCAGGTGGGGCTCGTCCGGGTCGAGCTCGACGGTGGCGAGCCGGTCCTCGTCGACGCCGAGCGCGGGCCCGCGGCCCGGTCCGGGCGGGAGCTCGGCGACCTCGATCCGGGCGGGCAGCAGCCGCACCGGGCCGACCGACGGGCCGTCCCAGGCGTCGTCGATCGCCCGGGCGGGATCGACGCCGGGGACCAGGCAGGGCGCGGCGAGGACGGTGGCCTCGCCGTCGGCGGACAGGCCGTGCCCGGGCAGCGCCGCCACGGCGGCGGCACGACGCCGGTCCACCTCGGAGTCCGACGGGTCGCCCAGCCGCAGCTCGACGCGGCTGCCGAGCTGGTCCTTGAGCGCCGGCCGGATCTCGGCCCAGCGGGCCGCGGACAGCGCGAGGTGCACGCCGTAGGCGAGCCCGCGGGCGGCGAGCGCGGTCAGCTTCTCGTCCAGGTCCTCGAACCCGGCGCGCAGCGCCGCGTAGCCGTCGACGACTAACAGCAGGTCGGTGGCGGGCACCTCTACGAAGCCGCCCGCGGCGCGCCGGGCGCGGAACTCCTCGATCCCGGCGACATCGTGCGCGGCGAACAGCTGCTCGCGCTCGTCGACGGCGGCGACGGTCTCGGCCACCACCCGGCGCACCAGATCGGTGCCGCGGCGGTCGGCGACGGTCCCGACGTGCGGCAGCCCGGCCAGCGGGGCCAGGATCCCGCCGCCCAGGTCGAGCACGTGCACACCCAGCTCGGCCGGGGTGTGGGTGAGCGCGAGCGCGGTGACGACGGTGCGCAGCGCGGTCGACTTCCCCGACCGCGGCCCCCCGACGACGGCGAGGTGCCCGGCCGCGCCGGACAGGTCCAGCACCAGCGGGTCGCGCCGCTGGGCGTAGGGCCGGTCGACCAGACCGATCGGCGCGGCGAGCCGCCCCACCGGCCCCGGCGCGCACAGCCCCCGCCCGGTCCGGACCAGCGGGTCGCCCAGCACCATCGGCAGCGGCGGCGGCTCCGCGAGCGGCGGCAGCCACACCCGGTGCGCGCGCGGGCCGGGCCCGGACACCGCCTCGGCGATGCGGTCGAGAACGGTGCCGGTGGGTGCCGGCTCGGGGTCCGGTGCCGGGAGCTGCGCCGAGGCGGGCAGCGCCACCGGGCCCGCGCGGAACGGCAGCGCGACCCGCAGTGCCCCGGGGGCCCGTCGGCGCGCGGGGCGCGGGGTGTCCGGGCCGGAGACGTAGGCGGCCCGGAAGCGCACGAGCTCGTCGGTGCCCGCGGACAGGTACGCGGCGCCGGGCGTCGGCGGGAGCAGGTGCGCGTCGGGCACGCCCAGCACCGCGCGGGACTCCGCGGCGGAGAACGTGCGCAGCGCGATCCGGTAGGACAGGTGCGACTCCAGGCCGCGCAGCCGGCCTTCCTCCAGGCGCTGCGAGGCCAGCAGCAGGTGGATCCCGAGGGAACGGCCGAGCCGGCCGATCGTCACCATCAGGTCGATCATCTCCGGCCGCTGGGCGAGCAGCTCGGAGAACTCGTCGACGACGACCAGCAGCGACGGCAGCGGGTCCAGCGGCGCCCCGTCCCGGCGCAGCGCGTCGTGCTCGGCCAGCGACGACAGGTTCCCCGCGGCGCGCAGCACCTCCTGGCGGCGGGTGATCTCCCCGGCGAGCGCGTCGGCCATCCGGTCGACCAGGGTCAGCTCCTCGGCCAGGTTGGTGATCACCGCGGAGGTGTGCGGCAGCCCGGCGAGCCCGAGGAACGTCGCGCCACCCTTGAAGTCGACGAGCACCAGGTTGAGCTCCTCGGCGGTGTGCGTCGCGACCAGCCCGAGGACCAGCGTGCGCAGCAGCTCGCTCTTGCCGGAGCCGGTCGCGCCGATGCACAGCCCGTGCGGCCCCGCACCGCCCTGTGCGGACTCCTTGAGGTCGAGCAGCACCGGTCGGCCGCCGCCGTCGGTGCCCAGCGGGACCCGCAGCCGCTCCGCGGGTCCCCGTCGCGACCGCAGCACCGCGACGCCGCCGGAGTCCGTCGTGGACAGACCGAGCAGCGACGGCAGCCCGGCTGCAGAGCTGTCCACACCGGACGTGACGGCGTCGGCGGTGCCGTCCGGGCGGTAGCGTGCGAGCCGCCGCGCCAGTGCCAGCGCCTCGGCGACGACGAGCCCGTCGGGGACACCGACCTCCCGGCCGCCCGGCCCGCCCCGGCGCAGCGTGCGCACGCCGTCGGGCCCGGTGCCGGCGGCCAGGCGCAGCACCGACGCCGCAGGTCTGCGCCCGCCCGCAGGGCCCAGCCGCAGCACCGTCACGCCGGGCAGCCCGGCCCAGGCACCGGGGGTGTCGGCCGCCCCGTCCAGCACGACGAGCAGGTGCTGCTGGGCCGCGGACGGTTCGTCGACCCACCAGCGCCGCACCCGGTCCGGGTCGTCGGTGATCATCCGGACCGGACCGACGGCGTCGGAGCGCCGCGGGTGCGCCACGTGCGGCAGCCACTTCGCCCACTCCCAGCGCGCGGCCGCACCCCCCGGTGCGACGACGGCGAGCCGCGCGTCGTCGGGGCCGTGCCAGGTGACGTACTGGGCGACCAGCGCCCTGGCGAGGTCGAGCACCGGTGCGGCGTCCGGGTCAGGCTCGAGCCAGATCGTCGCCGACGCGCGGGTGTCGACGGCCACCGGGAGATCGTCCACCGTGGACCAACGGCGCAGGAACCGGCGCAGCGCCAGCGCGGACAGCGGTTCGAGTGTCTCCATCGGACCGGTGTGCGGCGCGGTGAGCCGGGTGGCGAGCCGCTGGGTGCCGCGCCCGGCGCGCAGGCGGCCGAAGTCGTCGTCGCCGGGGCGGCGCTCCCACAGCCGGTCCGCGGCGAGCACGTCCGGCCAGGCCGCCGGGTCGGGGTGCACGGTCTCCAGCGCGTGCCGCTGCTCGGCGGCGATCGCGCGGGCCCGCCCGCCCAGGACGTCGAGGTAGCGCAGGTAGTCGCGGCGGTCCTCGTCCATCGTCGCGGTGCGTGCTCCGGCGCCGCGGCCACCGCCGGCCAGCATGCCCAGCGCGGACAACGCGAACATCCCGCCGAACAGCCACGTGCTCGTGTCCCCGCGCCCCAGCACGACGAACAGCAGCGCCCCGCCGACCATCGCCAGCGGCAGCAGGCGTTGCACGAGACCGCCGGGGACCGGGCGCTCCGGCTCGGGCGGCGGTTCGAGCACCAGCTCGCCGCCGGGCAGCTCGGGCACCGAGCGCCGCGGACGTCGCATCCCGACGGTTCCCGCCATCGCCTGCCTCCCGTTCACGGTTCTCCCGAACGCCCACGGCGGCACCGGGGCCGTCGGATACTCGCAGCCGCCCCGGGCCCGCCGGGGCCGTTCGGAGAGATCCGTCAGGGAGCCGCTCGTGACCTCCGTCCTGCCCGTACCGGCCGCGACCGACCCCGGCGACGCGACGTCCGCCGCCACGTCCGGGCCCGTACCCGGCCGTTGGACCCGGGTCGGGGTGCACACCCCGCGCGGACGCCTCGACGTGGCGCTGCCTGCCGACGTCGCCGTCGCCGAGCTGGTCCCGATGGTGCGTGAGCTGCTGGGCCGCGCCACCGCGGACACCCCGCAGGCGTGGCGGTTCACCGGCCCCGCGGGCGGACCGCTGCCCGCCGCCGCCACCCTCGACGAGCTCGGCGTCCGCGAGGGCGAGCTGCTGCACCTGGGCCCGCCGCGCCCGGCGCCGGCGCCGCCCGTCCTCGACGACGCCGCCGAGACCGTCGCCGGTGCGGTGCGCGAGGCGGCCGACGCCGCCGGGACGGCGCGCTGGTCCGGCACCGCCGCGGCCGTCCTGGCGACGGCCGCCGCGGGCGCCGTGCTGTCCACGGTGGACGGACCGTGGCGGCCGTGGGCGTGCGCGCTCGCCGCCGCGGGCGCCGCCGGTGCGCTGGTGGTCGCCCACCGCGGCCGCCACGACGACCGGCTCACGACCGCCGCCGCACTCTGCGCGGTCCCCGCCGCGGCGACGGCCGGGCTCACCGCGCTGCCCGGACCGGCCGGGGCGGGGGCGCTGCTGCTCGCCGCCGCCGGGGCCGGACTGGCCGCCGCCGCGGGCCAGGCGATCGCCCGGGCGGTGTCCCCGGTCCTGCTCGCGGTGGCCCTGGCCGCGTCCGGGACCGCCGTGGCGGCGCTGGCCCGGCTGCTGCTGGAGGCGCCGGTGACGGCTGTCGCCGCCGGTCTCGCGGCCCCGGCGCTGGCCGCCGGACCGCTGCTGCCCCGGCTGGCGCTGCGCCTGGCCGGGATCCCGGCCCCGGCGGTCCCGACCGATGCCGACTCCGTCGCGGGCGCCGAGCAGGTGCTGCCCGGCGCGGAGCTGACCGCCCGGGCCGGGCTCGCCCGCGGGCTGCACACCGGGACGCTGGCCGGCACCGCGGTCGTCGCCACCGGGGCGGGCGCCGTCGCCGCGACGGGGGGCTGGACCGGTGGCCTGTTGCTGGTGGTGACGGCGGCGGTGCTGCTCCTGCGGGCCCGTGCGCTCGTCGAGCCAGCGCCGGCCCGCATCCTGACCGGGTCCGCGGTGGTCGCGGTCGCCACCGCCGCCGTCCCGGCAGCGCTCGCGCTGGACCCCGCGCCGCGGCTCGCCGTGGCGGCCGGGCTGCTGCTCGCCGTCGGTGTGGGGGCCGCGGCGGCGCGGGCGACGCCGTCGCCGCCGGCCCGCCGGGCGCTCGACGTGTGCGAGCTCGTCCTCACCGCCGCCGCTGTGCCCGCCGCGCTGGCCGCGATGGGCCTGTTCTCCCTGGTCCGCACCCTGTGACCGGACCGGACCGGCACCCCGCTGCCGCCCCACCGACGGCGGCACCGATGCGCCGAGCGGTGCCGCTGCTGACGGTGCCGCTGCTGACGGTGCCGCTGCTGGCCGCATCGGTCCTCGCACTGCCCACCCCGCCCCCGTCGCCCGGTCCCGTCGCCCCCGCCATGTCCTGCGCCGTCCACACCCCCTGTGGGGTCGTCACACCCCGCGCAGCAGGTGTGGGAGCAGGCGAAGGGGTGTGGACGCGGCCGGCCGTCGCGGCCGCCGAGCCCGGGCCGCCGGGACCGGCCGACGGGTTGCGGCAGACCCGCGCCTGCACCCCGCCCGGCGACGACGGCCCGGGCGCCGCCCGCGGTGCGGTCCCGCAGCCGCCACCGGGGCTCGCGACCGGCGCGGGGCAGCTCGTCGCCGTCGTCGACACCGGGGTCGCGCCGCTGCCCCGGCTGGCCGGACGGCTCGTCGGCGGCGGGGACTACCTCACCGGCGGCGACGGTCTCACCGACTGCGACGGCCACGGCTCCGACGTCGCACTGCTCCTCGCCGGGGCCGCCGACCCCGTCACCGGGCTCGGCGCGGGCATGGCGCCCGGCGCACGGATCCTGTCGCTGCGCCAGTCCTCGGGGCGGTTCGCCGTGCGCGGCACCGACGGCGCCGAGCGGCCCGCCGGCGAGATCCGCACCCTGGCGGCGATCGACCGGGCCGTCGCGCTCGGTGCGAGCGTCGTCAACGTGTCCGAGGTGGTGTGCGTGCCGTCCGCGCAGGTCGACTCCGCGGGGGGCGCACTGCGCGAGGCCGTCGACGGCGCCGAGCGGGCCGGGGTGCTGGTCGTCGCCGCCGCCGGGAACATCGACGAGACAGGCACCTGCACCGGCGACCCGGACCTGCGGCCGCTGCCCGCGTCCTACGACTCGGTCCTCGCCGTCGGGGCGGTCGACGGCGACGACGTCCCCGGCGACTTCTCCGTGCCCGGTCCCTGGGTGGACCTCGCCGCCCCGGGCCAGGACCTGCCCCGCCCGTCCGGACCGGACGGCGCGGTGGTCCGCGGGACGTCGTACTCGGCACCGCTGGTCGCGGGGACCGCGGCGCTGCTGCGCGAGCGGTTCCCGATGCTCACCCCACGCCAGGTCGCCGACCGGTTGCGTGCCACGGCCCGCCCCACCGCGGGCGACGGCCGCACCGGCCACGGAGTGCTCGACCCCGGGGCCGCGCTGACCGCCGAGCCGCTGCTCCTGACCCCGGACGGTCCCGCCGGTCCCGGCGACCGCACCGGCCCACCCGGGGCAGGCCGGGCACCGCTGCCGCTCGCGACGACCCCGCCGCCGGACCTGCCGGCAGTGGCCGGGGTCGGGGCGGTCGCGGCGGTCGGCGGGGCGCTCGTCGCGGCGCTGGCGGGGCTGCGGCGCCGGCCCCGGCGCCCCTGAACCTCCGGGCCTGGGCTTCCGCCTCCGTGCGCGGCGGACCCCGTGTGGAGCCGATCCGTGCGCGGCGGCGCACGGTCAGCCCGGCAGGTCCGCGACCTCCCTCGCCGCCGCGACGCTCAGCACGCCCGCCCGCGGCAGCAGCCGCACCATCTCCGCCGGGGCGTCCCCCGCCACCCCGATCCCCAGCGCCCGCCCGGTCTCGGCGTCCGCGACGCCGTGCACCGCGCCGGAGGTGGCGAGCAGCAGGCGCGTCCCGCCGTCGCCGTCGCCGGTGTCGGCAGGCCCGGTCCGCAGCGGCCCCGGGCCGGTCCCCGGCAGCACCACGGTGTCGAGGGCGGGCCCGGCGTCGTCGGCACCGGCCAGGCGTACCCGGACCGCCCCGGGCGCGACCGGCTCCTCGGTCCCCGCGACGAGTGCGCGCCGCCCCTCGCGCCAGGTCCCGCACAGCACCGGCGGCACCTCGGTCACGGCGGTCACCTCGGCTCCGGCGGCGGGCCAGGCCTCGGCACCGGGGACCCGGGTCTGCGGGACGTCGTCGACCAGGCCGGGCGGCAGCGTCGCCGGCTCGGCCTGCCCGGTCCGGGAGCGGACGGCGTCGGCGAGGGTGACCGGGATCCGGGCGAGCCCGCCGTCGATCACCAGGAAGTACGTCGACCCGGCGCCGAGCGACTGGCTGCGCACGACCTCCCCGCTCCGTCCCAGCCCCGCGACGGGAGTCGGCTCCGGCGTGGGCACCCGCAGCGGCGCGCCCTCCGGGATCGCGGAGAGCAGGCCGTCGCCGACCCGGCGGACGGGCGCGCCGAGCAGGCCGAGGCCGTCGAGGGCGTTCCGGTCGGCCGGGTCGAGCCGGTGCCGGGCGCCGTCGTGGACGAGGTAGGTGGCGCTGCCCTCGGCGGTCAGCAGGACGACCGGTTCCGGAGCGGCCGGCGCGGGGCCGAGCGACCCCGCCAGCACCGTCGTGGTGCCGGCGCCGGCGCCCTCACCGCGGGTGTCGCAGACCGCCCACGCGGGCGGGACCGGGACCCCGTCGAGCGGGACCCCGACGGTGCCGGGCACCGCGGCGGGTGCGGTGCGCGGCGCCGCGGCCAGCGCGTCGTCGGGCACCGGGACGGGCACGGCAGTGGCGCCGTCGTCGCGTCCGTGCGCGGCCAGGACCAGCCGCCCGGCGACCGGGTCGGGCACCGGCACGAGCAGCTCGGACCGGTCGGGGGCACGGACCACGGCGTAGAGCACACCGCTGCGCTCCCCCTGCACCAGCGCCCGGGAACGCCAGTCGGTGGCCGGGTCGACCCGGGCCAGCAACGCCGCCACCCCGAGCGCGAGCAGCCCGACCAGCACCCCGGCGAACACCGCCCGATGCTGGGACCGGATCTGTTCGTGCCGCGGCACCGGGTCCGCGCGCACCAGGGCGGCCTCCATCCGGCGCACACCGAAGCGGTGGGCGTCGACCTGGTCGCGGGTCGCCGGAGCGCGCTGCACGCGCGCGGGGGCGGGATCGGTGCGCACCGCACGAACGGTAGGACGGCCGCGGCCCGACCGGACCCGATCCGCGGACGCTGCGTAGAAGTACGCCACCTGACCGCTGCGCGCGGCCCGGGCCGGTGCTGCGACCGTGGAGCCGGGTCAGGCCTCGCGGACGGGACGGCGCAGCTGCTCGGCCAGGGCGCCGTCCTCGCCGAAGAGGGTGTCGCGCCAGCGCTGCTCCAGCGCGCGGGTGTCGTGCCGGTCGGGGTGGAAGCGCGGGTGCCCGAAGACGGGCATCCGGCCCAGCACGCGGCGCAGGAACTGGCCGCGGCCGAACAGCAGGCGGTAGCCCTCGCGCAGGTCCCGCGGCCGCCGCCAGACGCCCTGCTGCACGAGCAGGTACACCCACCCGAACACGAGGTGGCGACGACCAGCGGTGCGGCCCGGCCGCGCTCGGGGCCGTCGGTGCCGATGAGCTCGTAGACGTCCCAGGTCACGGACTTGTGCTCGAGCTCCTCGAGCGCATGCCAGTGCCACAGCTCGCGGATGTCGGCGTGCACCCGCTCGGCGAACTCGTCGCTGCCGAGGATGTCCTCTGCCATCACCGCGGTGAAGTGCTCCATCAGCGCGGTGCAGGCGAGCTGCTGACGCGGGGAGGTGCGGTCGAGGACCTTCAGGGCGAGCGCGACCGCCGCCTCCGGCACGTGCACCGGGAAGCCGCGGGAGCGAAACGCCTCGTTGAGCCGGTCGTGCTCGCGGCTGTGGATGACCTCCTGCGCGGTGAACCCGGCGACCCGGGCGCGCAGCTCCGGCTCGGTCACCCGGTCCCGGAAGTGGATCACCGAGCGGACGAAGAAGTCCTCCCCCGGCGGGAAGATCGCCGAGAGCATCGCGAGGAACAGCGTCGCGGTCGCGTTGTCGGCGTAGGCCCAGCGGGCCATCTGCTCGGGCAGCCGGAAGTCCAGGTGGCGTGGCGGGATGCCGACGTCGCCGCCGGTCAGCCTGCGCGGACGCGCGCCGGTTCCGTCATTGGTCGCCGTCTCGGTCACGTCGGTCCTCCGGTCGTCGTCGACGAGCGGGCCGCATCTGATACAGAAAGTATCCCGTACATTGCGTACCCCTTACCGGCCGATCATGGGTGGCGCCGGGCGCGGTGTCAACCAGGAGCGGGATGATGGCCGGGTGAACGGATCCGTGACCCCCGGCGACGGCCGCGCCCGCCGCTGGGCCGGGCAGCGGGCGGCCCGGCGGGCCGAGGTCGTCGAGGCCGCGATGGCCGCGATCGCCGAGCACGGACCGGAGGCCACGACCGAGCAGATCGCCGGTCGGGCCGGGGTCCCCCGGCCCGCGCTGTACCGGCACTTCGACGGCCTGGAGGACCTGCAGGGCGCGATCGCCGAGGCCGCGCTGGGCCTCTACTCCGAGGCGCTCGCACCGGTGTGGAGCCCGCGCGGGACCCCGCGGGAGATGCTCGTCGCCGCCATCGCGGCGCACGTGCGGTGGCTGGCCGCGCACACCGAGCTCTACCGCTACGTGCTGCGCGCCGCCGGGGTCACGACGGCCGTCACCGACATCCGGCACCGCATCGCCGACCGGATGACCGGCCTGCTGACCGGGGGCTACCCCGGGCTGCCCGCGACCGTCGCGGCACCGCTGGCCGCCGGCGCGGTCGGGCTCGTCGACGCGGCGACCGAGCGCTGGCTCTCCTCGGCGGACCCGCTGCCGCTCGACGAGCTCGCCGAGCACCTCGCCCGGTGGGTGTGGTCGGTGCTCGACGCGGCGCTGCGCGAGGTCGCGATCGAGCTCGACCCGGACGTCCCGCTCACGGCGGGCTGAGCGCTACTCCGCGACGCCGATGTCCTCGTTCCACAGGTCGGGTCGCTCGGCGACGAACGCGGTCATCATGTCCACGCAACGCGCGTCGTCGAGCACCTGCACGCGCACCCCGTGCTCGGCCAGCCAGTCGTGGCCGCCGTGGAAGGTCCGGGCCTCCCCCACGAGCACCGCGCCGATCCCGAACTGCCGGATCAGCCCCGAGCAGTACCAGCAGGGCGAGAGCGTGGTGACCATCGTCGTGGACCGGTAGTCGCGACGGCGGCCCGCGTCGCGGAACGCCGCGGTCTCGCCGTGCACCGTCGGGTCGCCGTCCTGCACGCGACGGTTGTGGCCGCGTCCGAGCACCTCCCCGTCCGGTCCGACGAGTGCGGCGCCGATCGGGATGCCGCCCGAGGCGAGCCCGGCCCGGGCCTGTTCCACCGCGACGTCCAGCCAGCTCGGATCCATGCGCGCGAACCTATACCGAGATCGCGTCGAGGCGTTCGCGCAGGAACGGCGCGGACACCACCGGCTCCAGCGCCGTCCGCCCGAGCGGCGGTGCCAGCGGCGTGACGACGGCGTCGTGGTCCAGCTCGAAGAAGAACACCAGCGACACCAGGTCCTCGGTCGGGGCGTGGGTCTGCGGCGGCAGCACCCGGTGCCGCCCGGCCAGCCAGCGGTGCCCGGTCCAGTGCGCCAGCAGGTCGCCGACGTTCACCGTCAGCGCACCCGGGGTGTACGGCGCGTCGGTCCAGCCGTGCCCCTCGACGTCGACCTGCAGCCCGCCCGCCCCGGGCTCCCGGTCGAGCAGGGTGACGGTGCCGAAGTCGGTGTGCGGGCCGATCCGGAACTGACCGGGCAGCGGTGTCCCGGTCTCGGTCATCGGCGGGTAGCGGTTGATGTTGAACGTCCACGTCGGGTGGGTCGCGAGGTCGCGCAGCGTCGACGGCTCCTGCCCGAGGGCTCCCGCACACAGCTCCAGCAGCGCACCCGCGACGCGGGTCATCGCCGTGCAGTAGGCGGTCACCGCCTCCCGCAGCGCCGGGACCTGCGCCGGCCAGACGTTCGGCGGGAACCACACCGCGTCGACGTCCGGGTCACCGGTCGGCGCGAAGGGGCCCACCGCGAAGGACTCCTTGAGGTCGGGCGGGGAGTCACCGCCCTCGACGCGGTCGTTGGCCTCGACACCGGGAGGCAGCCATCCCCGCCCGCCGACGCCGACCGCGTAGCCGTGCTTGACCTGCTCGGGCAGCGCGAAGAACTCGCGCGCCGCGGCCCGGACCGCCTGCGCCGCGGCGTCCGGCACGCCGTGCCCGACGACCTGGAGGAACCCGGCCCGTTGCAACGCCATGTCCACCGCGGCGGGGTCCGGCGCGGCCAGGTCCACGGTCGGGATGAGCTCGGTCACCGCGTCCCTCCGTGCGTCGCGACGGCGGTGCGGCGCACCAGGAGCGCGTAGAGCCCGGCCGAGAGCACCAGCCCGACCAGGAAGGTCACGTCGCCGATCCCGGGCAGCAATCGCGGCACCAGCCCGGTGAACAGCTCCTGGTTGGCGAACAGCAGCACCGACACGACGACGCCGACGCCGAGCGCGATCGGGCCCGCGTGGTTGCGGTACGTGCGGTCGTAGAGCAGATCGGGGTCGGTCGGGCGCAGCCACTGGTCGGTGAGCACCACGCCGAGCCACGGCCCGACCCAGTACACGACGACCAGCAGGAACGCCTCGTACCCGGCCGCGGCGTCGCCGAGTGCGACCAGCGCGATCACGAACCCGACCGCCCCGAACGCCAGCGCGACGACGGCCCGCGCCCGCGCCAGCGGCACGTCGATGCCGAGGGCGAGGAACGCCATCGCCCCCGAGTAGACGTTGAGGACGTTCGCCGCGACCGCCCCGACCGCGATGGCGACCAGGGTCAGCACGGCCAGCCAGCCGGGCAGCAGGCCGGTGTAGTTCGCGACCGGGTTGTCCGAGTCGAGCCCGGCCGCGGTCGCCGCCCCGACCGACGCCGCGCCGACGGACATGAACACCGTGGTGGACAGGAACAGGCCGCCGCCCGCGGCGAGACCGGTGGCCCGCGCCGACACCGAGCGGGGCAGGTAGCGGGAGTAGTCGGCGGCATACGGGCTCCAGCCCGCCGAGTACCCGACGACGGCGCCGACGGTCAGCAGGAACCCGCCGACCCCGCCCACCCCGTCCGGCGACGCGGCCGCCCCCGGGTCCGACCCGAGGAGCACCAGCACCGCCCCGACCCCGAGCACGAGGGCGAGCAGCGGGAACGCGAGCCGCTCGAAGGCCTGCACCAGGTTGTGCCCGAAGAACGCGACGGCGACCTGGACGACGACCACCGCCACCAGCCACGCGACCGTCCCGCCGCCGGTGATCGCCGACAGCGCGAACGCGGCGCTGACGCTGTTCACCGCGAACCAGCCGAAGCCCGAGGTGATCGTCATCAGGGCGGCGGGCAGCGCGTTGCCACGGTGGCCGAAGGCGAGCCGCCCCAGCACCATCTGCGGCACGCCGGCGGCCGGTCCGCGGGCGGACAGGATCCCGTGGGCGATCGCGGCGAGCAGGTTCCCGACGACGATCGCCGCGATCGCCGCCGGCACCGTCTGCCCGAACGCCGTCACCGACAGCACGCCGACGAAGATCGTCGCGAACTCCAGGTTCGGCGAGGTCCACGTCCAGAACAGCTGGCGCGGCCTGCCGTGCCGCTCGGAGTCCGGTACGGGCTCGGTCGAGCCCGGTTCGACGGCGACGATGCGGTCGCCGTACCCGCGGTCCGCGGCCACGCCGACGGTGTTCTCGGTGGTCATCGGGTCACTCTGACTCCCGGGACACCCGAGACGGAACCTCGGTAACCGACTGTTGACACGGGTTGGGCCGTCCGGTCGGTAATCCTGCGGATTCCGCCGGCGGGCCCGGTCCGCCACGATCGTCGGCATGCGGACGAACCTGAACGTGGCCCTGCAGGCCGGCGCCCTCCTGGTGTCAACGGCGGGTTGGGAGTAACCCCGTAACGACGGATTGGGACTGACCCCCTTGTCGGGTGTTCAGTCGTTGCTG